>JAHDGN010000206.1 GCA_020627645.1 Akkermansiaceae bacterium | reverse complement strand
TGATGAGGGCGTTGTTGGAGAGATGGGGGGGAATAGAATTTCGGGGCTTGGGTGGTCCGATGATGGAAGAGCTGTCTGGTGGGGGAGTTAGCAATTGGGTTGATGAGGCGGCGGTTGTGGGTCTGGTGGAGGTTTTGAAGCGGTATGGGTGGTTTCGGGAGAAGTTTGCTAAGGCTTTGGTTGAGATTGAAGAGTTGAAGCCGGATTTGTTGCTGTTGGTTGACTATCCTGGTTTTAATTTGCGTTTGGCGAAGGCGGTGAAGGAGCGTGTTCCTGGAGTTAAGGTGGTGCATTATGTGGCTCCTCAGGTTTGGGCATGGAATCGGCGACGCATTCCGGGAATTGTTCAGTCCCATGATTTGTTGATTTGTTTGTTTCCTTTCGAGGTTGAGCTTTTTGAGAAAGCGGGGTTGCGGAGTCGTTGTGTGGGGCATCCTTTGGTGGACGAGTTGGAGGAGAGGCGGTTGAAGGTTGTTCGAGATGGAAATTTGGTAGGTTTGTTCCCAGGTAGTCGGCGTCGAGAGGTGGCTCGGTTGTTTCCGATTATGTTGAAGTCGATCGAGAGAGTGTTGCGGGAAAGGAAGGGAGTTCGGTTTGTGGCTGCAGCGGCGAGCAAGAAGATGGAGAGGGTGATGAGGGATGAATTGGATCGAAGTGGGTTAGGGGAGGTGGTTGATATTGAGTTGGGGAGGAGTCAGGAGCTGATGCAGAAGGTGGGGTGTGGAGTCGTGGCGAGCGGGACTGCGACTTTGGAGGCGGCTTATTATGGGATGCCCTATTGTTTGGTGTATCAAGTGGCTAGGGCGACTTATTTGATGGCTCGGCAGTTGGTGAAGTTGCCTTATATTGGTTTGATTAATATTTTGGCAGGACGTGGTGTGGTTGAGGAATTGATTCAGGATGAGGCAAACGAGTATGAGATTGCGCGTTGGGTGGTCAGTTATTTGAAGGATGAGGAGTTGAGGAGGGGATTGGGTGATGAGCTTCGGGAGGTTGCTTCTCGCTTAGGTGAACCGGGGGTGCATCGGAGAGCGGCGGATGAGATTGTGGATTTATTTGATCATGAGTGAGACGGTTCAGAAGAGTAGAGTGAGTGGTGTAAAGATTGCGATTGCAGCAATTCCGGGCTTGTTGATTGTGGCCGTGATTGTGGCGTTGTGGTTAGGTGTGAGGAATTCGGGTGAGGAAGTGAGGCCGCCGATGCAGGGGGAAGTGACTGTGGAGGAGATGGTGGATTATTTGGTGAAGGTTGAGAATTTGGTTGGTGAGCGATCGATTAGGACTGAAGAGGGGCGGAAGGGGATGAAAGCGGTCGGAGCGATGACGGAGTCTTTATTGGGGCCTCTAAATTTGGGTTATCAAGTGGAGAGTTCTCAGTTGGATTCGGAGGGGGGGCTTTTGTGGAAAACCTTGACGGTGACGGCAGGGAATGAGGAGTTGGAAGAAGTAGTGGTGGTGGCGATGCCTTTGGCTGGAAGTGCGTCGGCCTTAGTTTTTGGTTATGGTTTTGCGGAATATTTGACGTCTCATCGACCTGAGGTTGGGGTGCGGATGGTATTCTATCCGCCGTTGGAGTCGGGGAGTTTTGGTTCATGGATTTGGGAGCGATCGAAGAAGGAAGGTGAAGTTTTGAAGGGGGTGGTGAGGGTGCTGGGAGGTGGCCCTGAGGGGCATTTTGCAGCTGTTGATGGAGTCAGTGAAGGTCTTCTGGAGATCTTGAAGCGAAAGGAGTGGGACGGTAAGGTTCAGGTTGGAGAGCGAGAAGGAGGAGTGGTGGAAGTGAGGGTGTTGGATGACCGAGGAGTGTCGCGTGAGCGGAGAGCAGGGAGGTTGATGCGAGTGATGCCTTTGGTTAAAGACTTTGTTGAAAGGTTGGGTCAATGAAAGGTTCTCGGATTTCATTCACTGATGTTTTGGAGTTGAATCGCTGGAGGTTGGGCGGCAGATAGGGGGGTATGGGAATCGGATGGGTCATTTTAGCAACAGTCCTTGCGGTGGCAGGGGGTGTGATTGGGGTCCTGGGGGTGCGCGAAGAAAGAACGAGTCGAAGAGCGTTTTTTTTGATGTTTGGGGTTTTTGGGGCGCAATTGATGGCGCTTGGTTGGAGGGGCGGATTGAGGGGGAGTTGCCCATTGGGGGATCTAGGAGAGGTGTGTTTGTTTTTGGCTTGGTCGTTGACTTTGTTTTATTTGGTGACTGGAACGACGTATCGGGTTTCGCTTCTGGGGGTTTTTACTGCTCCGGTGGTGGTTTTGCTGCAAGGGGTGGCTCTCATTCCGGGGAGTTTTGCAACTGAGGTGATGAAGAAGGAGGTGGTTGATCCGTGGCGGGAGACTCATGCGGCGTTGTCGGTTTTGTCCTATGGGGCGTTGGCGTTGGCAGCGGTGGCTGGGGTGATGTTTTTGATACTGAATGCTCGTTTGAAGTCTCGAAAGTTGGGGAGCGGTTTGGTGGCAGGGATGCCATCTGTAAGTCGATTGGTTCGAGCGATGTTTCGCATTACGATGTTGGGGTGGTTAGTTTTGACGGCCGGAATTGTGGCGGCCTTGATGATGGAAGTCGGGAGCTTTAATGCTCATCTATTGGTGGCGACAGTCACTTGGATTTTGTATGCGGTGTTGCTAGGGGTTTATTTGTGGAGGGGATTGCCTGGTAAGCATTTGGCTTGGGGGGTGATTGTGTTGTTTTTGGGGTCGCTTTTGGTTTTTGGAAAATTGTGATGAAGTTGGTTTGTTTGGGACTTAATCATGAGACTGCCCCGGTGGAGGTCAGGGAGAAGTTTGCCTTATCCGAGGCTGGGGTAGAGCGCGAGGTGGCTGGATTGTTGGGTGCACGTGGTGTTGAGGAGGGTGTGGTTTTGTCGACCTGTAACCGGACGGAATATTATGCGGTGGTGGGTGAAGATGGCGGTGAGCAGGATTTGGAAAATTGGGTTTGTGAGCAACGAGGTTTTTTGGGGGACAGGGCGGGATTGTTTTATGTTCATGAGGCTCGAGGAGCGGCAGAGCACTTGTGCCGGGTTGCGAGTGGGATGAATTCGATGGTTTTGGGTGAAACAGAGATTTTTGGTCAGGTGAAACAGGCCTATCGGAAGGCGCATGAGGGAGGGGCGACGAAGGGTGTCTTAAATCAGCTTTTCCAGAGAGCGTTTGGGGTGGGGAAGCGGGTGCGGACACAGACGGCGATTCAAGAGGGGGCGACGTCGGTAGCCGGGGCGTCAGTGGAACTCGCCGAGAAAGTTTTTGGGCGATTGAAAGGAAGTTCGGTGATGGTGATTGGAGCTGGTGAGATGAGCCGGCAAACTGCGAGGGCTTTACAGTCGAGGGGGGCGACTTCTGTGATGGTGACGAATCGATCCTTTGATAAGGCCGTGGATCTGGCCAATGAGATCGACGGGAGGGCGATTCCTTTTTCGGGTTGGGAAGTTGAGTTGGAGCATTTGGATGTCGTGATTGCTGCGACTGGGGCTCCTCATTTTGTGGTCAAGCCTGGTCATGTGGAAGCGGTTCGGCGGAAGCGGAAGTTTCGACCCTTAATTATGGTAGATATTGCGGTTCCTAGGGATATTGATCCTGAGGTTGGAGAGATTGAAGAAGTCTACTTGTATGATATCGATACTTTGCAGGAGATGGCTGATGAGGCAAGGCGTCGGCGTGAGGAGCAGTTGAAGATCTGTGAAGAGATTATTAGGGAGGAGATTGACAAGGCGCGGTTGCCAGCGGTGAATGGGTGAGGCGATGAATAAGTTACGACTAGGTACGCGCGGAAGTGCATTGGCGTTGAAGCAGGCGGAAATGGTGGAGCAGGCGCTTGGGCAACAATTTCCGGATTTGGAAGTTGAGCGGGTTGTGATTAAGACGACCGGAGATCGCAGGACTGATGTTGCTCTCAAAGAGGTGGCTAAAGAGGAAGGGGTTTGGGACAAAGGGGTGTTTATTAAAGAGCTTGAGGTGGCATTGGAGGGAGGGGATATCGATTTAGCGGTTCACAGCCTGAAGGATTTGCCGACGGTATTAGATGAGGGATTTCAGTTGCGCGCGGTGTTGGAGCGGGCTCCAGTGAGTGATGTGTGGGTTGGTAAAATTCCATGGGCGGAGGTGAAGAAAGGTTCTAGGGTTGGGACGAGCTCTGTCCGCCGTGAAAAGCAAATTAGGTTTGTGAAGCCTGGTACGAAAGTGATTGATTTGAGAGGGAATGTTCCGACCAGGCTGGAAAAGGCGGCATTAGATGCTGATTATGATGGGGTTATTCTAGCGGAAGCTGGTTTGACGAGATTGGGTTATCCGGTGGAGGGGATGTTTGAGATTCAGAGGCACCCTTTGTTTGTGGAAATTTTAGATGAGAGGAGTTTTTTTCCGGCTGCGGGGCAGGGTGCGGTCGGGTTAGAGATTCGAAGGGGAGATGAAGCACTGGGAAAGATCGTTGATGTTTTGAATCATGAGGAGACTTGGGTGAGAGTGTCGGCAGAGCGGGAGTTTTTGAGGTTGTTGGATGCTGGTTGCTCAACTCCGATTGGAGTGTGGTCAACTTTGAGCGGTGAACATTTAGAGATGGGGGCTCGGGTATTTCCGGAGGGAGATGGTGTACCTCGGAAGGCGCAGGCGAACGGCGTGGTTGCGTTTGAGGTCGCTGCTCAACTATTTGAAAATTTGAAATGAATCATATGAGTTCTCAGGGAATTTGTTATTTGGTTGGGGCTGGTCCGGGAGATCCGGGTCTAGTCACCTTAAAGGCCAAGAAGTGTATCGAAAAAGCGGATGTGTTGGTGTACGATGCTTTAGCTAGTCACAAGCTTTTAACGTGGGTGAAAGAAGGGTGTGAGATGATTTATGCAGGTAAGAGAGCTGCTGATCACGCTATTCCTCAGGATCAGATCAATTCGTTAATTGTTGAGAAGACAAAAGAGGGTAAGGTGGTTACTCGGTTGAAGGGAGGGGATCCAATGATGTTTGGTAGGGGGGGAGAAGAGGCGTTTGAGTTGGCGGAGGCTGGAGTGAAATTTGAGATTGTTCCTGGGATTAGTTCGACCATTGCGGGGCCGGCATACGCTGGGATTCCAGTGACTCATCGTGATCATTGTTCCCAGTTAACGATATTTACAGGACATGAAGATCCTACGAAAGGGCAGACGAGTTTAGATTTTGAGCAGTTGGCGAAAGCTCCGGGGACAAAAGTGTTTGTCATGGGAGTTTCAAGGTTGCGGGCGATCTGTGAGGAGTTCATCAAGGGAGGGGCTGACCCAGAAACCTTAATTGCTTTAACCCGTTGGGCAACGACTGGTAAACACCAGACGGTCCAGGGTAATTTAACGACGATTGCCGATATTGTTGAGCGTGAAAAATTCAAATCCCCTGCTGTTGCGGTGATTGGAGATGTCGTTCGTGAGCGTGAAGCGATCAACTGGTTTGAGGAACGCCCGTTATTTGGTAAACGGATTGTTGTGACTCGTACTCGAGAACAAGCGGGTGGACTCAGTCAGAGGTTAGAAGAGTTGGGGGCTGATGTGGTTGAGTTGCCGACGATTCGAATTGAGCATCCGCAGGATAAGGTCGATTTTGCCCAGTTTGTGACGGATGTTCACAAATACGACTGGTTGGTGTTTACCAGCCCCAACGGGGTTGAGAAATTTTTTGAGGCCTTTTTTGCAACGTATGAAGATGCCAGAAGCTTGGGGGGGTGTCGGATTGCAGCGATTGGCCCTTCAACTAAGGCAAAGATTGCGGAGTATCGATTTGCGGTAGATCTATTGCCTGAAAAGTATGTGGCAGAGGGCTTGTTGGATGCTTTCAAGAATGAGAGTATTGAGCATCAAACAATTTTGTGGGTAAAGGCTGAGGAGACAAGGGATGTCATTTTCGATGGTTTGATGGAACAAGGAGCGATTGTAGATTCTTGTTTGGCTTATCGAACTGTTCCGGAAACGGAAGATCCGACGGGAGCTGTTGCTCGTTTAGAGGAGGATGGTGCTGATCTGATTACCTTTACGAGTGGGTCGACAGTGGAGCATTTTTTTAAGTTGGGCTTGGATTGGCCAGAGGGGTGCGAAGCTGCCTGTATTGGCCCAGTCACAGGGAGAGCTTTTCGAGAGAGAAGTGATGCTCAGATGGTGGAGTCTGCCCAGCATGATCTAGATGGTTTAGTAGAAACGATTTTGGCAAGGTTTGCTGAGAAGCAGGGCTAACTCACTTTAGATTGTGGTGGGGAAAAATAGACCACAACATCTTGT
>JAHDGN010000205.1 GCA_020627645.1 Akkermansiaceae bacterium | reverse complement strand
AAATTGCCGCCAAAATTTTGACCGGTGAAAATATTCGTCACCTCGAGCTACCAATCTTCGACGGGGACACAATCACTCTCAACCTTGATCACAACTCCATCGTTAAGATTGATCAAGAAACAGGATCTTTCCGCGGGCGATTAGTCGACGATCCCGAGAGCTCCATTGAAGTCTCCTTCTTCAACACTGAGCAATCGGGATTACTTCACATCCCTTCGAAAAACATCAGCATTCAATATAGCGGGTTTGGCCACCGAAAACTAATCATCAAAGATTTCGATACCGAAAATTATTCTGAAAATTTCCCGTGTAGCCACTGTCAGGCTCAAAAGGCCATCACCCAAAAGACTCAAAACACCGATAAGGCCCGCCTCCGCTGATCCCACAATTCAAAAAAATCACGACCATGAATCGCCTACTCCGCCGCCCTGTTCCCAAAACGAGAACAAACCTCACCATCATCCTCTTCTCCCTCTTCCTCCAATTACTCCCCCCGAATCTCTCAGCTCAAACAATCAACAGACACCCCTCTGGACTCCCAACCAACGCCCGTCACTCCTTATTGAGGATCACCAAAACGATCAATCTTAGTGACTGGGGAATAACGATTTTTGCCACTGACTATGTCAGCGACTGGGAACTAATAGAAACACATCGCATAGTCCGAGGGATGATCGGAGCAATTACTTCGCCAGCTGACCGAGAACGAATGAGAGATTTCGAGATCTTCTTGGTGACTGAAGCCGACCCCGCCTACACGAATGCCCAGCTCAGAGGACATGCGTCCGGTGGTTTTGTGGTCTTAAATGCATCGTCCATCCTCCGTTACCAACAAAGGATCTACTTTTGGAAGCTCGGAAATACTTCCGTCTATCGAGGGTGGCAAGTCCATGCTCACGAACTCGGCCATAGCATCGAAATCAGACTCAACAAAAGAAACGCCACCATCGATACCTACAACGACAACGGAACCCACGGAGGCCCTCCAAGCGAGTGGTTCGCATGGGATACAGAAAAATGGTTTAATACAAGGTCCCCTTTTTCATCAGTCTCTCAGGTCAGAGATGGCCTCCCAAACTGGAAACGAGAATACTACGAATCAATTTTCGACCCCAATAATTTCTGGGGACCAGGACACAATCTCCGAGAAGAACCCCCAAATAGAAATGCGATCCCCCACCCAACCCCCATGATCCCTTCATTCAATTTCAATTCTCTTCTCGGGCGTTATCAACATGGCACCTCGAGTCACCCACGAGACAACGGATCACTCACCGCCCTATCAACAGATTCTGAAGGTAACCCCACAAAACTCCGATGGAGAGCCGACGACGGAACCACAAAGGACTATGACCCGATCTACGATCCAGATTATAGCCTCTGGCTATTGGAAGCAACCGGAGAGGGTGACCAAACCAGACTCCGAATCGATCCAGCAAAATTCTGGAATTCCTCACAACAAGCCTACGAAATCTATGGATTTCGCCGTCACACCACATACTTCAAAAAAGTCTCCTCACCAAACAACACCCTCCCTTTCCCAAACCCCGAAATCATCCTCTACCAGAACGACTTCGAAAATACTCAGCAAACACCAAACACGACTGGCCGCCTTGGTCAACTTGACCTCACTTCCAAAGGACTAGGAAACGGCTCATCTCCATTCACCACGAATCAACAACTCAATTTCCCCGCCGCTCCGCAAGGAAGCAACCATGGAAGCATCGCATATATCAGCGATCACAACTTTATCGACTCAGTAATCGAACGATCAGGACAGCTCCTCATCGACGTCGACCTTCTCCCCTTAGCCGGAGCTGCTGGGGACTCCGATGGGTGGATTGGCCTCTCTCTCGGACAGAGCTTGAACAATCTCCAGTCACAAACATCCGCCGCTCCATCGGACTCTCTTGCAGACCTCCTGATCACCTACCACCCCCGATCACGAGAAATGAGAGCTTACAAGAATGGCACTTTAGAAATAAGCAAAATCGTTGACTCAAACCCCTTCAATCAAACAAACAATCTGAGGGTTCACCTCCGCCATCTCGATAGATTCTCCTCTGGAGGACATGTCGGATACGAGGTCTTCCTCAATGGCTCGGATTATCCTAGCATCTTTGGTGACTTCGATTGGAGCGAAACATCCCAAAACTATCTCGGCCTCCTCTCCAGCTCTGAAGAGCCAATCAAAATTGACAACCTCAAAGTAACAACCTTCGTCACACCTGGAAGCGTCCTCTTTAGCGATACCTTCAATCGTCCCAACAGTACCAACATCAATGGAGCAGAGGGACAAGGGGGCACAATTTCAAATGTCACTTACACCTCCCGTAGATTAAATAACGGGGCCCAACCCGAAGTTAGAGACGGTCGCCTTTCCTTTCGCTCATCACAACAAACCTCCCCATCACAAGGAGCCATCACTTACATCAACAACCACAATTTTATCGACAACTCGATCATCCAATATGGCGGCTTCGAAGTTTCCGTTGACCTAGCTTCCTATTCGACAACTGGATCCGATCGCCATCTCGCAGTCGGAATCGGCCAATCTTTGAACGAACTGAATAATCTCCAAAGCGCAAATGCCGAAGATTCGCCAGCGGACTTATGCATCGCTTACCAACACACCTCAAACCAACTCAAAATATATCGAAACGGCACCACAAACTCACAATCCCTGAGCTTAAACGACCTCCCCGCAGCCTACACGAGGATGAAGATCAAAGTCGGCCTCCTCGACAACTCCTTCGACCAAGGCGCCTCAGCATATTACCAAGTATTTTTTGGAATCGATGAATCATCACCCTTTACCTCCGGAACCTTTGAATGGAGCGGAACACGAGAAAATTTCATTAGCATCGCTTCAAACTTAAGCTCCGAATCATCCTTCGACAATTTAACCATAAGAACTCTCGATGGCTTGGGGTCAGTTGATTTGACCAGGATATCCGAGGGCAAAGAGATCCCTGGCCAAAGCCAGCCTACCACCTCTCCCGATGAAAACGTCCTCCGTTACGCTTTCCGTTCTGAAGGTTCGAAAGACAATCTACCTCGTGGAAACAACGGAACATTTTCATTCCTCAAGTACAAGGGAGGAACAAGACGAGCCAACGGAGCTTTTACCATCGACGATCTTACCTACCACATCGAAACCTCAACCGACCTGAAAAATTGGTCATCAAATCCAAACCTCTACCAAATCACTATTCAAAACGAACCTGGCTCCCCATACATGGAACGAGCGACTGCGACACCAACAAACCCCAACCAACAGAACGTCTTTTTCCGGGTGAGAGTGAACAAAAACTGATCCTACTCCTGATAGCGTTTTGAAACTAGAAACGAGATGATAGGCAGGCTAAAGCCTCTCGATTAAGGTATCAAGTGGAGCCTCTGATACTCCGACGGTAAAGATTCCAGATCCCCATCAAAGAAGACCTGACATTTGCGGAGACTTCATCAACAATTCAGCGTGAGCGATCAAAAAGTCGACCAACCCCGCATCAAAGCAGCGATCCGTGAACTCCTCCTCGCAATCGGCGAAGACCCAGACCGTGATGGGCTCCAGAACACCCCTGACCGCGTTGCCCGGATGTATACCGAAATCACTCGCGGGCTTCATATCGACCCCACCTCCCACCTCGACACCACTTTTGAAGTCGACCACGACGAAATTATTGTGGTCCGCGATATCTCATTTTACTCCATCTGCGAACATCATCTCATTCCCTTTTTTGGGAAAGCTCACGTCGCCTACCTCCCAAAACCCGATGGGCGTATCACTGGCCTCTCAAAACTGGCACGCCTAGTGGAAGGATTCGCTTCCCGCCCTCAGGTCCAAGAAAGACTGACCGGAGAAATCGCCGATGCCATCAACGACAAGCTTGCCCCACTCGGAGCCGCTGTCATCCTCGAAGCCGAACACCTCTGCATGTCAATGCGAGGGATCCGGAAACCAGGTGCTCGCACCGTCACGTCATCAATGCGCGGCTCATTCCGCAAAAACCCAGCTTCCCGACAGGAAGTCCTTCGGCTCATTCATCCCGGTTCTTGAGCCACGACCCTGCATCCTGCACAGGCAAAGCGCTTACTATCCCGTCTACAACTCTCCAATCCCCCTCCCTTAGATTTTGCGGCAATTCAATCCCTCCAATCGCCTCTCGATGCAAACTCACCACCCTCAACTCATGCCTCGCAAACATTCTCTTCACCTGATGATGCTTCCCCTCAAAAATAGTCATTCGGCAAACCCGATCCGATAACATTTCCACCACTGCCGGCTGTGTCCAAACCTCCTCTTTCGCAAACCAAACACCTGCTTTAAAATCTCTGACGACTTCATCCGTAATCACCCCATCAACCTCCACCAAATACCTCTTCCCCACCTTCTTTTCTGGCGCAGTCAACCCTTCCGAAAACAGACTATCGTTGGTCAAAATCACCAACCCCGTCGTAAATCGATCCAAACGACCGGCCAAATGCATTTCTCCAGCCCACTCCACACCACCTAACAAATCAATCACGGTCTCATGCTCCTCGTCCACCGTAGCACTAACCACTCCTGCAGGCTTATTCATGAGAACCACTCGCCTGACTCTCGCCTGGACAACCTCATCACCAACCTCCACTCGATCAAACTTCCCAACTTCAATCACCCCACTCTCTACGACTTGACCATTCACTCGAACGAGCCCCTCATCAAACATCCTCCTAACCCGCTTTTTTCCCGCTTCCGCCCACCTACCAATCAGACGATCAACCCTCATCTCTAATCTACCTTTAAACCAAATCCCCAATACTCCCAAATCCTGGTTCAAATAATCTCCGATACATCCTGGCTGCAGACCCATCCGTCATTCCAGCCAAAAAGTCACAAACGAGCCTCGCTCTCTCACCATCACTTTGACTCGCAGAAATCTCAGCTGCATCTTCCTCTGGCAAGAGTTCAAAATTTTGACCGTCAATCTGCTCCCCCTTGACATATCGCCGCTCCAAAACCTCCCACAACCGTCGCAAAAGATAACTTCCCTTATGTTCCAGCTGCCTCAGCGCAGGAGACAAAAAGACAACCTCATAGGCCAAACGTTTAAATAGCTCAGACTCAGCTCTCCTCATCAACCTTCAATTCCAAACTATAACGATGGCTTGTCCCACTCAATAAATTCACAGCGCGAACAAGCTCCACCGCACGCACATACCGACCAATCCTTTTCCCAACAAATGGCTCCACCCGCTGCTCCCGAATCGCAACCAACAGCTTCCCCAGCGCCGAACCTTCCCCCCTCTCCTCGCCAACCCCATCAGCCCACCTCTCAACACGCTCAACAGTCAAAAATCCAGCCTTCACACTATCCGCCAAATCATTCAACGAATAAGCAGTGTCATCGGCCCAATCCATGATCTGACACTCAATCGACTGAAAACCATCCCTGACCTTGCCAGGCACCAACTCCGCCGGAAAATCATTCCCTCCCATCGCCCAACTCAAATACCGTTCTTGCCCATCATACAAAAAATGATTCTTCGGCAATTTTCCGTTCACCGTCTTCAATTCAGACCACAACGTCTTATACTTTAATACTCCGTCTAAAAACGCCCTCGAAGGATCCATCCCCTTCCGCGACTGCGAAAAAATCCTCTCCGTAAGCAACCTCAATGTCTGCGCATTTCCTTCAAATCCACCATACTCCGACATAAACGAATTCAACGACCTCTCACCCGCATGCCCAAACGGAGGGTGACCCAGATCATGCGACAAACAAATGGCCTCCACCAAATCCTCATCGACATAAAATTCATCTGACAATAAATCGCTCGAATACCTCAACCACCGGCAAATTGACTTCCCAATTTGGGCGACCTCTAAGGAATGAGTCAGTCTGGTTCGATAGAAATCATACTCCCCACTCCAAAAAACCTGCGTCTTGCTCTGCAATCGACGAAACGCAGGCGTATGCAACACCCGATCCCGATCCACCTGAAAGGCAGATCGATAATCCCCCTCGAGAAGTTGCCCTCCCGATACTCTCTCCACACCCCTGATAGAACCGATTCGTCACCCCCCATCTCTACTCACTCGCCGCCCTCTTGAAAAGGCGGTTTCACGACCCTTTCAAAATTTCGAGATTCTGCAAAATCTTACACAAATCTTACAATAGCCTCACCACCTCAGCACCCATTTCGCCCATAGTTCCGTCGTTATGAGAACAAAAAGAAACATAATCCAAACCTACGCGACCG
>JAHDGN010000204.1 GCA_020627645.1 Akkermansiaceae bacterium | reverse complement strand
ATGGGGGGCGAGGGGCTTGGGTTTTGGAGGCTGTCGGGAGGTGGGAACCGCGGAAGTCGCGGAAAGGGACGGAAAAGGGGAGGAGGGGGCCTGGTTGAGGAGGAGTTTTGGTTGAGGGGGCTTGGCGGTTGGAAACCGCCGCCACGGGGGATGAAGAATGTGAGTTGATTATTTTGTGGAGGGTTTCATGGTTGGGGCCACGAAGGTGATGAAGAATAAAACGTTCAAGACAATTCTACTTTTGGTGATCGCTTTGGTGGCTTGGGGGTGGAAGTGGTATCAGGAGAGGCAGGGTGCTGGAGTGGATGTTTCGAAGCCAAGCGCTTTAGAGAAAAATGAGGATGAGAAGGTGGGAGGTTATTACTTGTTGAAAGGTTGTCGCTTGGTGCCTGATAAAAAGTATAACGATGGGGATAGCTTTAAGGTGAAAGCAAAAGATGGAAGGGTTTTTGAGTTGAGGATTTATTATGTAGATACAGCCGAGAGCCGAGATAAACCTTATGATGATCATCGGAGAAGGGTGATGAAGCAGGGGGAAGCGTTCGGGGGCTTGGGTTATGAGAAGACTTTGAGATTGGGGAAGTTGGCGAAGGATTTTGCGAATTCGAAGTTGAAAGGGATTGAATTCGATGTCCTGACGAAGTGGGAGGTGGTTTATGACGGGCCAAGGGTCTACGGCTTTTTGAAGCTGCCGTCGGGTGAGTATTGGCATGAGTTGTTGGTGAAGGAGGGGCTGGGGAGAGTTCATACGAAGGGAGTGACCTTGCCGGAGGGGCGGAAGTATCATGATCAGAAGAGGCAGCTACAAAAGTTTGCAGCAAATGCGAAGAGCCAGAGGAAGGGCGGTTGGGGGTTGAATTGAGAATTGTTGAGTGTTTTTGAACGATGTTGGCGAAGAGAATTATTCCGTGTTTGGATGTGACAAATGGTCGGGTGGTGAAGGGGACAAATTTTGTGGATTTGGTGGATGCGGGGGATCCGGTGGAGTCGGCGGTGGCTTATAATGAGCAGCAGGCAGATGAGATTGTGTTTTTAGATATTACGGCGTCTTCGGATGGTCGTGAAACGATGGTGGATGTGGTGAGGGAGACGGCGGCTCAGTGTTTTGTGCCTCTGACCGTGGGTGGGGGAATTCGGGAGGTGAAGGATATGAGTCGGATGTTGTTGGCTGGGGCAGATAAGGTGGGGGTGAATACGGCGGCGATCGTGAGGCCGGAGTTGGTGGATGAGGGCGCGAAGGCTTTTGGGTGTCAGTGTGTGGTGGTGGCGATTGATGCAAAGAGACAGGGTGAGGGGAAGTGGGGGGTGTATACGCATGGGGGGCGCAAGCCGGTGGAGGGGTTAGATGCGATCGAGTGGGCAAAGGAGGTTTATGATCGAGGAGCAGGAGAAATTTTGTTGACGAGTATGGATGCAGACGGGACGAAGGATGGGTATGATATCGAGTTGACGAGGGCGGTGAGTGAGGCGGTGGGGATTCCGGTGATCGCTAGCGGGGGTGCGGGGAATTTAGATCATATGGTGGAGGTGTTGGATGAGGGGAAAGCTGATGCAGTCTTGGCTGCGAGTATTTTTCACTTCGGGCAGCATACGGTGCCGGAGGCGAAGGAGTTTTTCAAAAAGAAGGGCGTGCCGGTGAGGCCTTGGGTCGGTTGATTTAAGGTTTAAGATCTATGAGGGTAGATTTTTGATTTGGCTTGGTTGAGGGGGCGGGCTTTGGCCGAGTTGAGACTGGTGAGTTTTGAGTGTTGAGTTCGTGGTTGTGGGGCGTGGTTGTGGGGGATACCGCAGAGCCACAGAGGTCGCAGAGTGACGCGGAGGAGTTGGGGATTGGTGTGGCTAAATGGAGGTTTAGAATTTAGGGAGTTAGATTTTAGGATTTATTGAGACAGGGTTTTTTTGAGGATTTGGAGGGCGGTTTGGATTTCCTGTTCGGTGACGTTGAGGGGAGGGAGAAGGCGAATGGTTTCGGGGCCGGCGGGGGGAACGAGGAGCCCGTTTTCAAGGAGTTGATGGCAGAGGTGGATGGAGGGGATTTTGTCTTCGGGTGTCTTGAGGTGTTCTGGGTTGAGTCCGATTCCTAGGAGGAGTCCGTGGCCGCGGATTTCGGTGATGGCGGGGTGGTTCCAGGAGGTGACGGTTTCGCGGATTTGTTGTTCGCGTGCGAGGGCGTTGGCGGGAAGGTTTTCGTTGATGATGGTATTGATGACGGCGAGGGAGGCGGCGCAGGCGAGGGGGTTTCCTCCGTAGGTGGAGCCGTGGGAGCCGGGTCCGAGGAGAGGGGTGTGTTTTTCGGCGACCCAGAAGGCGCCGATGGGGAAGCCGCCGCCCATGCCTTTGGCCCAGGAGATGGCGTCGGGTTGGAGATCTGGGGTGATGGCTTGGTACCCGTTGAGGTGGCCGGTGCGTCCGAAGCCGCATTGGACTTCGTCGAGCATGAGGAGGAGGTTGTGTTTTTGCGAGAGATCTTGAAGGCCGTGGAGGAATTCGGGTGTCATGGGGTGGACCCCTCCTTCGCCTTGGATGGGTTCGAGGAGGATGGCGACGGTTTGAGGATTAATGGCTTTTTTGACGGCGTCGAGGTCGTTGGGGGGGAGGTAGGTGAATCCTTTGGGGAGGGGGTTAAATCCTTGGGCGGTGGCGGTCATGGCGCCGAAGGTTCGGCCGTGGAATGATTGGTGGAAGGTGAGGATTTCGAATCGGTTGTCGGGTTGCCCGTGGCGGCGGGCGAGTTTGATGAGTCCGTCGTTGGCTTCGGCACCGGAGTTACCAAAAAAGGTTTGGCCGGGTTGTTGGGTGATTTTTTCGCTAATGAGTTGGGCGAGTTCGGCTTGTTGAGGGATATGGTAGAGGTTGGAGCAGTGGAGGAGGGTTTGGGCTTGATTGGTAATGGCTTGGGTGAGGTTGGGGTGGCAGTGTCCGAGGGAGCAGGTGGCGATGCCGGAGCAGAAGTCGAGGAGTTGGTTGTTGTCTTGGTCCCAGACGTGTGTGCCTTGGCCTCGGGTAATGGTGATGGGGAAGCGGCCGTAGGTGTTGAGGACGAATTTTTGTGTTTGTTCGGTGATGGTCATCTTTGTGGAGTGCGTTGAGGTGTTGCTGGTCGCAATTTGTTGTAATTCGCGGTTTCAATGCGCGGGTTGGTTCTTTAGGTTGCGGGCTTAACGTTGTGTCTGATCGATTGAAAGTCATTATTGCTTGTGGAGGGACTGGGGGGCATTTGTTTCCGGGGATTGCGGTGGCTCAGGAATTGAAGTCGAGGGGGCATGAGGTGGTGTTGTTGATTTCGGAGAAGAAAGTGGATGCCCAGGCGTCGGAGAAGTATACGGATTTGAGGTTTGAGACGGTGAAGGCGATTGCGAAGCCTCCGACGTTTTCTTTGAAGATGGTGTCGTTTTTGTGGAAGTTGCGGAAGACGATTGGTCAATGTGGGCAGATTCTTCGTTCAGAAAATGCGGATGTGGTTTTGGGGATGGGTGGGTTTACGTCGTATCCTCCGGTGGTGGCTGGGGCGAAAAGGGGGGTGAGGACTTATGTTCATGATTCGAATGCGGTGCCGGGTCGGTCGAATCGGATGACGGCTAAGAAGTGTACGGCGGTGTTGGTAGGATTGAAGGAGGCTGGAAAGCATTTTGAGAGTCGGGAGGTGTTGGTGACGGGAACGCCGGTGAGGGATGAGTTGGAGGAATTGCCAACGCGGGAGGAGGCTTGTGCGGAGTTTGGGTTAGAGCCGGATAAGAAAACGATTTTGGTGATGGGCGGGAGTCAGGGTGCTTGGCGATTGAATGAGATCGTGGCGAAGGGAACGGAGGGGAGTGGTTGGCAGGTGTTGCATTTGGCGGGTCAGGGAGATTTTGAGCGTTTGAGTGAGCAGGTTGGGGATCGTGAGGGCTACAAGGTGTTGGCTTTTTGCAGTCGAATGGGTGTGGCCTATGCGGCGAGTGATTTTTGTGTGGCGAGGTCTGGGGCGTCTTCGTTGACGGAGCTGGCACACGTTGGGTTGCCGGCGTTGTTGGTGCCTTTTCCTTTTGCGGCGGATGACCATCAGACGGCGAATGCGGTGGTGTTTGAGAAGGCAGGAGCGGCGATTTTGAAGAAGCAGGATGAGTTGAGTGTGGAGGTTTTTCGGGAAATGTTGGAAGGAATGGATAAGGGGAGACGGGCGGAGATGAGTGAGAAGATGAGATCTTTGGCGGTGCCGGAGGCGGCAGGAAATATTGCAGATGTGATCGAGGGATGAACTTAGAGGAATTCAGTAGGCGGTTGTTGGATGAGAGTGAGCCGATGCGGGTTCATTTGATTGGAGTTGCGGGTTCGGGGATGAGTGGTTTAGCGAGGTTGTTGCTTCAGATGGGACATGTGGTGAGTGGATCGGATCGGGTGACTTCGGATGAAACTGAGAGGTTGAGGGAGATAGGGTTGATTTTTTCGACTCCGCATTCGGCTGAGGCGGTTCAAGGGGTGGATGCGGTGATTTATTCGTCGGCGATTCGGCCTACGAACGCGGCATTGGCGGAGGCTTTGAAGTTGGGGATTCCGACGTTCCGGAGGGCGGAGTGTTTGGCTGCGATTTTGCATACGAAGTCGGGGGTGGTGGTTTCGGGAACGCATGGGAAGACGACGACTTCGTCGATGATTGCTCATATTTTGCGGCAAACCGAATTGGGGCCTTCGCATTATGTGGGAGCCGAAATCCCGGTATTGGGTTCGAATGCGGAGTGGAATCCGAGTGGTGAGTATTTGGTGGCGGAGGGGGATGAGTCTGATGGAACTTTGGCGTTGTATCGGCCGAAGCATTCGTTGGTTTTGAATGTGGAGGAGGAGCATTTGGATCATTATGCGGGTGGGATTGAGGAGATTCGGGAAGTTTTTTCGACGCTATTGAATCAGACGAGTGGAGAGGTGGTGTATTGTGGGGAGTGTGAGGAGGCTCGTGGATTGTGTGAGGACCGGGAAGGGGCGATTTCTTATGGCTGGGGTGGGACGGATTGGGTGGCGAGTGATTTGGTTGAACAGGCGGGGATGGTTTCGTTTACGGTTTCGTTTCGGGGGCAGGAAAGGGGGAGGGTTCAGTTGGGGATTCCTGGGAGGCATAATGTGATGAATGCCTTGGGGGCGATGGCGGTGGCGACGTGTTGTGGGGTGGGTTTTGATTATATGAATCGTGCGCTGAGTTCGTTTGCGGGGGCGAAGCGGAGGTTTGAGACGAAACATGTGAGTCAGAGGTTTCGGGTGGTGGATGATTACGGGCATCATCCGACGGAGGTTGAGGCGACGTTGCAGACGGCGCGCAGCTATGAGCCGGGGAGGGTGGTGGTTTTGTTTCAGCCGCATCGCTACAGTCGGACGCAGAAATTGGCGAGGGAATTTGGGGAAGCTTTTCAAGCAGCTGATTTGGTTTTTGTGACTGGGGTGTATACGGCGAGTGAGGATCCGATTGAGGGGATTTCAGGGCAGACGATTGTGGATGCGATCTCGGAAGCAGGTGATACGAAGGCGGTTTCTTTGCCGGATTTGGAGACAGCGCACCATTTTGTGGGGAATCAGTTGCGAGAGGGAGATCTGTTTTTGACTTTGGGTGCGGGGAATGTGCATGAAGCGGGTGCGAAGTTGGTGAGGGATTTGAAGGTGTTGGAAGATTTGAAGGGTGAGAGTGGGGCGTCAGAGGTGAAGTTGTATGAGCCAATGGCCAAGCATACGACGATTCGGGTGGGAGGGCCGGCTCAGTTTTGGGTGGAGCCTGAAGAGTTTGATCAGTTTGCGGCCGTTGTGGCTTTTTGTAAGGAGCGTGGGATTCCGGTTAGAGTGGTTGGGCGTGGGTCCAATTTGTTAGTGCGTGATGGGGGGATTCGTGGGGTGGTGATTCATCCGAAGGGTGGGGTCTTTGGTGAGGTGACGGCTGATGGGGATTTGATTTCGGCTGGGGTAGGGGTGAGATTTAAGAAGGTATCGAGTGTGGCTAGAGATCATAATATTGGAGGTTTTGAGTGGATGGAGGGGATTCCTGGAAATGTGGGAGGTGGTTTACGGATGAATGCCGGAGCGATGGGAGTGGAGAGTTTTGATCAGGTGGTTTCGGTTACTTTCTTGGATGAGGATGGGGTTATTCGTGAGAGGGGGCGAGAGGAGATCGAGGCGTTTTATCGTGATGTTCCTGAGTTAAAATGGAATTATGCGTTGAAGGCGGTTTTCCGTGGGAAACCTGCAAAGCGGGAGCTGATTCAAGAGAAATTGGATGAGTCCCGCCATCATCGGAATACCACGCAGCC
>JAHDGN010000203.1:3538-6280 GCA_020627645.1 Akkermansiaceae bacterium | reverse complement strand
ATTGCAGTATCATACCACCAAGAGATAGAATGGGCAGGTAGTGAAGCAGCGCCAACAGCTCATAGTAACCTCATTCAACGAAAAATTGAAACCACTTAGCAGAGGCGAAAAAACACCCATTAATCTAGGATAAACGCTGCACAAATGCCCTTTATCCAAGATCGAGAGTTACCGCGAAAAAAGATCGGGAACCTGGCAAAGCGGAAATGGTCCGTGAATCGAAATTCTCTGACCACTGACCACTCAACCAGATTTTTGAAAGCCCAGCGAGAAACCTAAACCTTAAGTGTGACAGAGCTTAGGCCTCCATCTTTTCTTTCACTTTCCCTTCAATCTCATCATAAAGCTCCTGATTGTCCATCAAAGCAGCTTTAGTCGCATCACGCCCCTGACCCAACTGCGAGCCATCATAACTAAACCAACTTCCCCTCTTTTGAATGATATCGAACTCCTGCGCCAAATCGATTAATGATCCCACAGACGAAATCCCCTCATTATACATGATATCAAACTCCGCCTCGGTAAATGGGGACGCCACCTTATTTTTCACAATCTTTACCTTCGTTCGATTTCCCTGAACTGTTCCATCCGTGGCCTTAATCTGGCCAATCCGGCGAATATCGACACGCACTGAAGAAAAGAACTTCAACGCTCGACCACCTGGAGTCGTCTCAGGACTCCCAAACATGACCCCAATTTTTTCCCGAATCTGGTTCGTAAAAATACAGGTCGTCCGTGCCTTCGAAATCAATCCAGTCAACTTCCTCATCGCCGCACTCATTAACCTCGCTTGCGTTCCCACTGTTGAATCACCAATCTCCCCACTCAATTCCTGCTTCGTCACCAACGCCGCCACCGAATCCAACACAACCACATCAATCGCATTCGACCTCACTAAGGTTTCCACAATCTGCAAAGCCTCTTCACCAGAGGACGGCTGCGATACCAACAAATTATCCAAATCAACTCCCAACCTTTTCGCATACTGCGGATCCAAGGCATGCTCCACATCAATAAATGCCGCCAATCCTCCCGACTTCTGAGCCTGCGCAATCACAGTTAACGTTAAAGTCGTCTTACCCGAAGACTCAGGACCAAAGATTTCAACGATCCTTCCTCTAGGAAAACCACCCACACCTAATGCACGATCAATCAAAAGATTTCCCGTCGGAATCGCCTCCACATCCATCGTCCGGTCATCCCCCAATCTCATAATCGCAGATTCTCCAAAATCCTTTTGAATCTGATGAATCGCCAAATCTAAATTCTTCTTCCGCGCCGCAGCTAATTTATCGTCTCCCTTCGCAGCAGCTCCCGCAGGAACCTTCTCTTTCTTCTCGGACATGGCAGCAGTTTTAGTGGTCGTGGAACTCATGACAATAGTTGGTATTCTTAAGTGGAAAAAATAAATCATACGAACAGTGTTCAGAAAAGCCAAAAGTGTTCAAAAGTGCAAATTATTCAAAAATTGATATAAAGTTGAGCTCACGCCCTACCCACCTAATCTCCCGAACATGCTCCAAGATCAATCACTTCAAGGCCACACCGCACTCGTCACAGGAAGCAGTAAAGGGCTCGGTGCTGGAATCGTCAAATCCCTCGCCAATGCAGGCGCCAAAGTCATCGTCAATGCCTTCAACAACATCTCCAGAGCCGAAAACATCGCCAACGAAATCAATTCCTCAGGGGGCCAAGCGATCGCCATCAAAGCCGATGTCTCCAAAGAAGCAGACATCAAATCCCTTTTCGAACAAGCAGGGAACGAACTGAGCCCTATCGATATCATCGTCCCCAACGCCACCCCACTCCAACCACAACGTCCCATCGATCAGTATGACGAAACTTTCTACCGGTCCATGTACGACTTTTTTGTGATCAGCCCTTTCCTTCTCACTCAAGAAGCCCTCCCCTCGATGAAGGCAAACAAATGGGGCCGCATCATCAACATCACTTCAGAAGTCTACGCCACCTCAATGCCCAACTTCTCGGCCTACGTCGCCGCCAAAGGAGGACAAATCGGCTGGTCCCGCTCCATGGCCAAAGAAATCGCCCCATACGGAATCACGGTAAACACCGTGGCTCCTGGCTGGATCCCAGTCGAGCGTCACGAAAACGATCCACAAGAAGCCAAGGACGCCTACCTCTCTCAAATCCCCGCTGGCCGCTGGGGTACCCCCGAAGACGTGGGCCACGCCGTCAAATTTTTCGCCCTCGACCATTCCTCATTCCTCACCGGCCAAACGCTCATCGTCAATGGAGGAATGACCCCCTGGTAAGATAAAACCAAAGTCATTCCTTTAGAGGCTTCAATCAACCCCCTCAACCACTTTGATATTGTCGAAGTAGGCATGAACCGTGGCAAACCCTCGCCCTTTCCGAGGAGCCCAGTCAGCCCGGTGCCCTCCATGAAAGGTATTAAACAAGAAAGATGAAATCAGCGTCTTCTCTCCCCCAACTCCCCTCAATTTGAGCCCGCGCGAAACTACTACCGGCTTCCCATCGACCTCAACTTTCACAAAGCCATCTTTCTTCCCCGGCTCGTTCAACTTCACCTTAAACTCGACTCGATACCACACCCCCTTTCGGAATGCCTTTCCGCCTACTTTCTCAGTCCCCCACTTCTTCCTCATATCCTGATCATACAAATACGTCGCTAACCTCCCCCCCTTTTTAAAAGTCATCCTAGCACTCCAAGCATCAGGCTTTCTTTTTTGCCCACCAGTCACTCCATTCTCAGGCGCA
>JAHDGN010000203.1:0-3528 GCA_020627645.1 Akkermansiaceae bacterium | reverse complement strand
TAACCCACTGAAAATCTCGATCAAACATGACGTAAAAACCTAAGGTCGCCTCAGAAACCTTCTTCTTCAAACCCATCCTCGCCGTCACCCTCTTGCTCCCCCTCTCATATCCCACATATTTCACACGAATCGCATTCGACCCCTTCGGCCCCTTCCCCGGAGCCAACTCAATAAAACGATTTCTCAACAAATGTTTCCCCGACTTCCCCTCAAAATCCATCTTCAACAACTCATCTTTTGCCAAACAAGAACCAACGAAACCGAACATCAAAACAACCACCATTCGAGCCAACATCCTCCCATAAAACCCCAAAAAGCCCCCCTTTGTAAAACAGAAACCATTGCTCAATCCTCATCAAGTAGCTATTGATCACACAACGCTTCTCAAGCAATCACCATGACCACCATCCTCCTTGTCGAAGACGAAATCACGATCGCTGACACTCTCATTTATGCCCTGGAGACCGAAAATTTCTCCGTCACTCACGTCACCACCGCTCAGCAAGGACTCGACTACTGTAAATCTCAATCTCCACAATTAGCCGTTCTAGATATCGGCCTCCCTGACTTCACCGGCTTCGACCTTTGCCGAAGAATCCGCGAATTTTCCGACCTCCCCATTCTCTTCCTGACCGCCCGCGACTCGGAAATTGACCAGGTCCTCGGACTTGAACTAGGTGCCGACGATTATGTCACCAAACCTTTTTCCCCACGCACCATCGTCGCACGCATTCGAGCGATCCTCAGAAGAGGCCAAACCTCCCAACAAAACGATTTACTTTCAACCGACCTACTCCATCACCAAGAAGACCAAATGTGCATCTCCTGCTGCGGCCAACCACTCAACCTCACCGCCCACGAATACAAACTCCTCGCCACTCTTCTCTCACAACCCGGCCGAGTCTTCACCCGAGACCAACTACTCGAAAACGCCTGGGACGACCCAGGCTCCGCCATGGATCGAACCATCGATGCCCACATCAAATCCCTTCGAGCCAAACTCCGCCAACACTCCGAAGACGCCGCCGAAACCATCCAAACCCGCCGGGGCCTAGGTTACACCCTCGTCTTGTAAGGCATCTCAAAAAAAACTTCGCCTGCCAAGAATATGAACTCAAATCCTGATCAAAGAATACACTTCAAACTCTTCCCCCTCAACTCAAGCCCCCCTCAACCAAGCCCATTCAAAAATCTCAAATCGTAAATCGCAAATCTGAACTCCCCATGCGCCTCACCCGAATCACCCTCTTCTTCATCGCCCTCATTCTCGGCCTTGGCTTCTATCGCCTCATCGACTTTCTCAACAAAGACCTCGAAGCCCAAACCCTCCAAGTCACCGAAGAATCACTAGCTGACACCGCTAACCTTCTCGCCAATCTTGTCGAAAAACAAAATGATCACACCTCGCTCAAACTAGCCTTCGATGGCACTTCCAACCGGCCGCTCGAAGCTCAGATTTTCAAAATCACTAAAACCAAAGTCGGCATCAACGCCTACCTCACCGACCAAGACGGCATCATCCTCTTTGACTCTAAACACCCACAACGAGTCGGGAAAAATTTCAGCACATGGAACGACGTTAGCCGTACATTAAAGGGAAATTACGGAGCCCGCTCGACTCGAGCTATCGAAGACGACGACCAATCATCAGTCCTCTACATCGGAGCTCCAGTCTATCGTGACACAAAAATCATCGGCTGCCTCACCGCATACAAAAACCAATCCGACGTCCTCCCCTTTGCTGAACTCCGCCGGAAAAAAATCACCTCTATAGCCATTCTCATTGGTTCCGCCATCCTTGCACTCATCACAGTCGTTTTCCTTTGGCTCTTCAGGCCCGTTGGACAACTCACCAACTACGCCCGCGCGATCACAAAAGGTGAACGTCGCCCTAAACCCAAAGTCGGTGTCGGACGCGAAGTCAACACCCTAGCCAACGCCCTCCATGACATGCGCGAATCCCTAGAAGGACGCAAATACGTTGACCAATACATCCAATCCCTAACGCACGAACTCAAATCCCCTCTCGCAGCCATCCAAGGTGCAGCCGAACTCCTCCACGAAGAAATGCCCCTCCAAGACCGACAACGATTCACCCAAAACATCCGATCCCAAACCGACCGCTGCCAACAACTCATCAACCGCCTTCTCGAACTCTCTGCCCTCGAATCTCAAACCCACCTCGACAACCAACAAGCGCTTGATTTCACCAAACTCTGCCAACAAAGCCTCGAACAACTCTCCCCACTCGCCGAGTCAGCTCAAGTCAAATTAACCTCGGACCTCCCCTCATCCCTCCCTTTCACCGGCAACCCGATGCTCCTTGAATCAGCCATCAATCACCTCCTCGAAAACGCCATCCAGTTCTCCCCCTCAGAGGCAACCGTCACCCTCACTCTCAAACAAAAAGAAAAAGAGATCACCCTGACAGTCACAGACCAAGGCCCAGGAATTCCCGACTTCGCCGCCAAACGAGCCTTCGAAAAATTCTACTCCTACCGCGAAAACTCTCCCCACAAAAGCCACGGACTCGGACTCGCCTTCGTCAAAGAAGCCGTCGAACTTCACAACGGCCACACCACCATCACCAAAAACAACCCCAACGGAACCACCGCAACCATCACTCTTCCACTCTAACCAATCCCAAATTCATCCCCCTCACCAAATTCACCCTCGCTTCACAAAACCTTCAAACTTCTCGGCCATACTGTCACCAGAATGACAGAGGCCCTCACACCACTCCTTCGAGGAGAACCCAAAAACCTCCGTCACTGGATTGACCACCCCGACACCTCCAAAATCCTCACTTTCACCATCACCATCATCCTCGGCTTCGGCCTCTATGGACTCACCATTGGCCTATGGCGAGATCCCATCATGGGCCTCTACACCGCCATCAAACTCCCTACCCTCATCTTCCTCACCTTAGCTTGCAACGGACTCCTCAACGGAATGCTTGGGCTCCTCCTAGGATCTCGCCTCGGCTTTCGCCAATCAATCGCCTCCCAACTTCTCAGCTTCACCATTGCCGCTCTCGTTCTTGGCTCACTCGCACCAGTGACCTTCTTCATGTCCCTCAATGCACCCCCTCCTGACGCCCCCAATGCCGCAAATGCCCATGCCAGCTTTCTCGTCGCCCACACCCTCCTAATCGCCCTCGCCGGAATCATCGCCAACCTCCACCTCGCCAAACTACTCATCACCGTCACCCCCAATAAAAAAATAGCCCTCCTCACCCTCCTCGCCTGGCTTTCGGGCAACGCCTTCGTCGGCGCACAACTCTCTTGGATCCTCCGCCCCTTCTTCGGCACCCCCTCAATCGAAGTCGCCTTTCTACGCCCAAAACCATTCGACGGAACATTCTACGAAACCATCTGGCGAGCCATGAACCGAGCCACGAATGATCACTCGCTCTTTCTCGTCATCCCTCGCTCTCATCATCTTCCTCCACCTCCCTGTCATCAAAACCTTCAAAAACAAAAATAACTAAAAAAACAAAACCATGAACGAAAACCCATCCCAACCCCC
>JAHDGN010000202.1 GCA_020627645.1 Akkermansiaceae bacterium | reverse complement strand
AAGTAAATTCATCACATCACGATGAGCCTTCTCTACCTCATCAAACAAAACAACCGAATACGGACGCCGACGCACAGCTTCCGACAACTGACCACCTTCCTCATACCCAACATATCCCGGAGGCGACCCAATCAAACGACTCGCACTAAACTTTTCCATGTATTCAGACATATCGATCTGAATCAAGGACTCCGGGTCTCCGAACATAAAGTCCGCCAAGTTTCTCGCCAAATAAGTCTTCCCTACCCCAGTTGGCCCAAGGAACAAAAATGACCCAATCGGTCTCCGAGGATCCTTCAAATCAGCACGCGAACGCCTCAAAGCTTTCGAAATCGCCGACACCGCCTCATCCTGACCAATCACCATCCCCTTGAGGTCTTCCTCCATCTTCAGTAACTTGGCCGCTTCCTTCTGCTCCATCCGCTGAAGTGGCACTCCTGTCCACTTCGAAACAACAGCCATAATGTCGTCTTCCACAATATCAACAATCTTCTCCTCACTCTCCCCTTTCCATCCCTCAATCTTCTCCTCCAACTCCTTCCTCGTCGTCTTCTCCTCGTCGCGAAGTGAAGCCGCCTTCTCAAAATTTTGATCATTAATCGCAGCAACCTTCTCCTCATTGATTTCCGCAATCCGAGCCTCCAACTCCTTCAAGCCTGCCGGACGCGTCATCGTTGCAATTCGAGCCCTTGCTCCCGCCTCATCCACCACATCAATCGCCTTGTCAGGCAAAAATCGGCTCGTCAAATAACGTGCAGTTAACTTCACCGAAGCCTCAAGAGCATCATCAGAATACCTCACCTTGTGATGGCTCTCGTACTTCTCTCGAAGCCCCTTCATGATTTCAATGGCATCTTCAGTCGAAGGCTCATCCACTTTCACCTGCTGGAAACGGCGTTCTAACGCAGAATCCTTCTCAATATGTTTCCTGAACTCATTCAATGTCGTCGCCCCGATACACTGCAACTCAGACCTGCTCAAAGCTGGTTTAATAATATTGGAAGCATCCATCGCACCCTCCGCCGAACCAGCACCCACAATGGTGTGCAACTCATCAATAAACAAAATGACATTCTTCACCTTCCGAATCTCATCCATCACGGCCTTAATCCTCTCCTCGAACTGCCCCCGGTATTTTGTCCCAGCAACCATCAAAGCCAAATCTAAGGTCACCACTTTCTTATCCCTCAAAATTTCAGGAACATCTCCCGCCGCAATTTCCTGAGCTAGGCCCTCAACAATCGCCGTTTTACCAACCCCAGCCTCACCAACCAAAACCGGATTATTTTTGGTCCGACGGCACAAGATCTGAATCACTCGCTCAATCTCAGGAGCCCGCCCAATCACCGGATCCAAATCTCCATTTTCTGCCAACTTGGTCAAATCCCGACCGAAGGCCTTCAAAGCAGGCGTCTTGCTTTTTCCCTCACCATCCTCCGGCCCACCATCCAAATCCAAGTCATCATCATCATCGAAATCAAAATCATCCTCTGATTCGTCAGATGAAAAATTCGGATCAATTTCCGCCAACACCTCATTGCGAGTCGTCTGCAGATCAATGCTCAAACTCGATAACACCCGCGCAGCCATGCCCTCTCCCTCACGCAACAACCCCAATAGAATATGCTCCGTCCCCACATAAGAATGGTTCAACTGATTCGCTTCCTTATTCGCAAGAGCCAAAACCTTCTTCACCCTTGGCGTATACGGGATGTTTGTAGATTCCTGAGTCTCCGGACCCGTCCCCACCTCCTTCTCAACCTCCATCCGAACCGACTCCAAATCCAATCCCATCCGTTGCAAAACACTCACCGCCACTCCCTGGCCTAGCTTGATCAAACCCAGCAAAACATGCTCAGTTCCGATGTAATTGTGATTGAAACGATCGGCCTCCTTCCGCGCAAGCGAAAGAACCTGCTGTGCTCTTGGGGTAAAATTATTCATCTGTCGTCTTCTACTTTTTTGGGAGTGATTAAAGTGATTGGTCTATATCATCAATAGCAGCGGGAAAGCTTGATTGCAAATGTTCTCTGATCATTTGCGCACGTAAAACATCTCTTTCCTCTGGCTCAATCTTTTTGCCCGAATTCCACTGCAAATGCGCCGGCTGCGACTCCATGACCAATCGATCACACACCGCAACCATCGATTCGGGCACCATCCCCTGCGTCGCCCCCAATCGAATCATGGACAAATGGTTCAGAGCCTCCTTCGAGGTCATCACATAAGCATTGCCAAGAACCCCTGCCGCTCGTCCCACCCGATCCTTCAATAAGATCCCATCCTCCTTGGCCATTTTCTCCCTCGCCTGCTGCTCATAAACCGCCACATCACCAATCACCTTAGACAGACGCTCCAATATTTCTTCCTCACTCTCTCCCAAAGTCGATTGATTAGAGATCTGATACAAGTTCCCCAGCGATTCCGTCCCCTCCCCATAAATCCCGCGAACCGCCAGCCCCATCTTATTGACCCCTTTCAATACCTGGTTGATCAAATCACTCAAAACGAGACCAGGCAAATGCAACATCGCTGAAGCTCTCATCCCCGTTCCCAAATTCGTCGGGCATGCCGTCAAATATCCCAGCGTCCCATCAACCGCAAAATCAACCTTCGATTCCAAACCCCGATTCACCGACTGGGATAACTCAAAGGCCTCCTGAAGCTCCAACCCTGGACGAATCGCCTGAATCCTCAAATGATCCTCCTCATTGATCATCACACTCAAAGACTGTTTCCGATTGACCACCGCTCCACTCCCTTCACTCCGGGCAGCCTGCTCTCGACTAATCAAATGCCGCTCAACTAACACCTGCTTCTGCACCGTCTCCAACTCACTTAACTCATGAGAAAAACCATCCTTCATCACCCCCAAAGCCTCCAACTCTCCGCGAATCGCCCCAAAAACAAGCTGCCGCTCTCTCTTCTTCGCCCACCCCGGAAACGGAGAATCCGTCACATTGCGCGCCAAGCGAACCCGACTCGTCAACACCACAGGCGTCTGATGAACATCTCCCGACATCCAATCAGCCGGCTTTTTCATCAACGTTGAAAACCGCATCATTTCCCTCCTCCTTTCCCGCCCTTTTTTAATTCCTGAATCGTATCCCTCAAACCCGCCGCTGCCTCATAATCCTCGCTCTCAACGGCCTCACGCAACTCCTTTTCCAAAGCCTCTACCTTCCCTCTCAACGCCTGCTCCTTGAGCAAACCCTCTGGCAAATAGCCCTGATGCACCATCCCCTTATGCATCGACGGTAATCTCATCGCTAATTCCGAACCAAACGCCTCATAGCAACGAGCACACCCCATTCTTCCAATCTTTCGAAAATCCTCCAGAGTAAATCCGCAGGCCGAACACTCCTCGGCCGACTCAAATGGCAACACATCTGAATCACCCTCAGCACCAGCGCCAACTCCCATCAACTCTCCCGGAGACAATAATCCATCCGGATTCGTAATTCCTTGCTCATTCGCACACTTTTCACACAACACAAATTTCTTCACCTGACCATCCGCAATCTGCGTATAAAACACCGTTGCTTTCTCCTGACACGAATCGCACTTCATCTGCTGGCCCCAAACTAGCCCCTGAACTCCCTTTGACCATAGGAAAATCTCTCGCAAGATGACTTGCTGCCGAGAAACTTCCCCGCTATTCAAGTTTCATGGATAATTCAACCTTCCTGAACGAGATGTTTGGCCTCAAAGGCAAAACCGCCGTCGTGATCGGTGGCACAGGGGAACTCTGCTCAACCATGGCCCTCGGACTCGCCCGCGCCGGTGCACAAGTTGTTCTCGTCGGAAGAAACGAAGCAAAAGCAAACGAAAGACTCGCTGTCATCGAAGCCGAAGGGGGCTCAGGATACTTTGCCCAAGCAGATGCCGGCGACCGGAACTCGCTCAACGACCTTCTCAATTCCGTCATCGAACAATCAGGGCGCGTCGACATCCTAATCAATGGAGCCGGAATCAATTCTCCAACCCCATTTGTCGAAATCACCGACGAAGAAGCTCTCAATATTCTCGACATCAACCTCGTCGGAATCATGCGCGCTTGCCAAGTCTTCGGAAACTACTTCATCTCCCGAGACGTCCCCGCTTCCATTATCAACCTCGGATCCATCTCCGGACTCAACCCTCTCTCCCGAGTCTTCACCTACTCGGCCTCTAAAGCCGCTGTCCACAACCTCACCAAAAACCTCGCCCGTGAATGGGCCGATCGCGACATCCGAGTCAACACCCTCGTTCCCGGATTCTTCCCAGCCGAACAAAATCGCAAGGTCCTAGACGAAAGCCGGATTGCCGAAATTCTCCGCCACACCCCCTCATCTCGCTTCGGCAGTCCCGAAGAACTCATTGGCGCAACCCTCCTTCTCGCATCCAACCGTGCAGGCTCCTTCATCACCGGTACCGAAATCGTCGTCGACGGAGGATTCAACTCCATGACGATTTAAAAACAGGGAACGGGGGAGGCAAACACCGCGCAGGTCAACTCCTGCGCAGAACCTCCGCCGCCTGCTTCGCAAAGTAGGTCAAAATCACATCCGCTCCCGCCCTCTTAATGCCCAACAAACTCTCCATCATCACCGCCTCTTCATCCAACCACCCAGCTCCAGACGCACTCTTAATCATCAAATACTCCCCACTCACCTGATAAGCCGCCACCGGTAAATCCGTTGCCTCACGAACATCTCGAATCACATCCAAATACGCCCCCGCAGGCTTCACCATCACCATATCCGCCCCCTCTTCTTCATCCAATCTCAACTCCCTCATCGCCTCCCGCCGATTCGCCGGATCCATCTGATAAGACTTCTTGTCCCCAGCCTTTGGAGCCGAATCCAACGCCCCCCGAAAAGGACCATAAAACCCCGACGCATATTTCGCCGTGTAACTACAGATCAAAACCTTCTCAAACCCCGCCCCGTCTAACGCCTCCCGAATCGCTCCCACTCGACCATCCATCATGTCACTCGGCGCCACCACATCCGCTCCCGCCTCCGCCTGACAAACCGCCTGACGACACAAAACCTCCACCGTCTCATCATTCAAAATCTCCCCATCTCTCACCAATCCATCATGCCCATCCGAACTATAAGGGTCCAAAGCCACATCCGTCATCACTACCAACTCGGGATACTCCTGCTTTAACGCTCGCACCGCCCTCGGAACCAACCCATCTCCATTGTAACACTCCTCAGCCCCCACCGTTTTCAACGACTCCTCAATTGCTGGAAACAAAATCACCGCAGGAATTCCCAATTCAATCGCCCTCCCCACTTCTCCAACCAATCCCTCCAATGACCACCGAACACACCCAGGCATCGACTCAATCGGCTCATCCCCCTCCCCATCATGCAAAAACAACGGCAACACAAAATCCGAGGGACTCAACACCGTCTCCCGAACCATCCCACGAATCCCCGCACTCTTCCGATTTCGCCTCGGACGCTCTCGCATTTCCATCCACAAATCATATTTCGAAATTTAAAAATAGAAATCCCCAATTACATTCCGAACAGATGCCCGAATTCCCCGACCTCCTTCAGCGCGACCTCTTCGTCCTCGAACAGAATCTCCGCACCCTGCTCTCCCCTCATCTCTCACAAAAAGATCACCTCAATCTCCTCAACCTCGCCTGCGGCCGCGCCGACGAAACCGCCACCCTCGCCAAGATTCTCTCAGAACACTCACAAACCGCTCACATCCAAGGCCTCGACATCCGCGCAGCCGAAATCGACCAAGCCAATTCCCACTGGAAAAAGTCTCTCCCCTCTCAAACTTCCGCCACCTTCCGCACTCACCGAGGCGACCGACTTCGCGATCTACAACAACTCGACACCCCGGACATCACCTTTCTTCGACACCAAAACTACTGGAACGACCGCCCCGTCTGGACCCAAATCTTTGATCAAGCACTCGAAAAACTCAACGAAGACGGACTCCTCGTCATCACCTCCTACTTCGACAAAGAACATCAACTCGCCCTCGAAGCCCTCAAGAATCTCGGCGCCATCCAAATCGGAAATCTTGCCAACCCCGACACCCGAGCCCTAACAGACGCCCCCGGCAAGTCAGTCGACAAACACCTCGCTGTATTTAAAAAGGGGTGAATACCCCTTCTTTTCGGTGGAGATCCCTTCATCGAAACCTCTATGATTTGACTCATTAAAAATTCAGCAATTTCTTCTTAACTCTGAAAAACACCAAAAAAAATTATCGGTCATTGTCGATCAATCTTCCCTTTATTAATCCGACAATTAAATAGACTCCATTTTATACTTCAGCAGCACAGTATT
>JAHDGN010000592.1 GCA_020627645.1 Akkermansiaceae bacterium | reverse complement strand
GGATGGGATTGGTTGAAGTGGGGTAGGGTATTGAGGGCTTGTTTTAGAATGGAGGTGATGGTGTAGGTTTCGATTTGGAGTTTGTTTTGATCAGAAGGAAGGTTTTTTTGGAGAAGATTGAGTCGGATGCGGGAGGCTTCGATCAGGGTGAGGGTTTTTTGAATCGGCGTCGGAGTGTCCAATTCTTTCCACGATGAAGTGTTGATCCCTTGGGTGTCGATCAGGGTCATGCTGGGTGATGTGTCGATGCTAAGGTGTGCGGTGAGGGGAAGTTGTTGTTCGGTTGTTTTTAGCGTTTTCGGTTGAGCGATGAGGGCCCAGATGAGGAGGCAGAGAAGGGTCCGTAGGCTGATGAGGGTCCAGCGAGTGAGGTTGCTTTTGTGTTTGGTGTCTCCGTAGATCAACCAGCTGAGAAGGGCGATGGTCGCGAGGGCCCCGAGGACGAGGGTGGGAAGGGGAAGTGATGTTTGAAGGGAGTTCATGGGTGACTACAAGGCGGGCTTGAGTTGGATACTGGTCTGTTTGCTTTTCTGGTTTTGGCGAGCGCATCTGCTGGCGATGATGGCCTCGAGTAGAAAGAGGAGGCCGGCGAAGATGGCGAACCAGTGGGCGAGGGGGTAATGGCGATTTTCAGCTGGGGCTTGTTCTGATCTAGGATTTTCTGTCCTGCTTTTGGTGAGAAATGGCGTGATGGTGTTAGTGTTTGAGAGGGTAAGATCGGATTCGGTGTTAGATCGCTGTACGTGAAATTGCTGAAAGAGGGGTTGACCATTGATTTTTTGTAAACCTGAAAGGGTGTAAGTGCCGGGGAGTTGTGTGGATGAGGTTTGGTATTTGGAGGCTAGGAGGGTGAGTTTTTGAGTGGTCTGGTTGGGTTTTTTGAGGATGGGTTGACTGTTGGTCGGGGTGAATTGGTTGAGAGCGATTTGGATGGGTTGACCTGGTTTGATATTTCGTGGAGAGAGGTGGTCGTGGAGGCATTGTCGCAAGGTTTGTCGAATGAGGGGGACGAATGTTTGGAGGAGAGTGAGGTTGG
>JAHDGN010000201.1:5662-6325 GCA_020627645.1 Akkermansiaceae bacterium | reverse complement strand
TGCATCAGCGATTGAGGATGATGTTCTTTGTGCCCACCACACTGAACGACTCTTCGATATCCTTTCCAAATTGGAAGGTTGCTACGGACGGATTCCAAGTATCCTCGCTACCAGAGCTGACTTTACGAATGACCCCACGATTGCAATCGCTTTGCACGAGGAGGCCCTGAGTGTTGCAAACGATCCCACTTCAATCCGGTTGTCGTTGCAGTCGATGGTTCGGTTGATGATTGACGAGAGCTATCCGGATTCAGAGATTGTTTGCCGCTTGGAGGACCTCGAGCGGGTGACAGAGGTTGATGGATGCCCTTCCGATTTGTCTGAGCTCCTAGAGCTTCAGGAAGATTTCGAACGAGCACAGGCGGAATAAAATATTGATAAAATGGTAAAGGCTCGCAAGGTCGCGTTGGTTTCCGTAGCTCCACCCCTTGGACCATAGTTGAAAGGAAGCTCTCGTCAGCCGCTGCAAGATCTTGGACGTTGATATGAAAGAACATGATCCCAACATTTCTCCCGTCGGCTGGTATATCGGCTCCTACCTGATTCGATTCAGCGAAATCGAAGGCGAGAACAATACCAACGAAGAAAGTGAATACCTCGCTTGGGAGAATACCGTCATTGTGAAGGCTGATGACTTGGAAGAAGCTTTCTCCAAAGTAGAAG
>JAHDGN010000201.1:0-5652 GCA_020627645.1 Akkermansiaceae bacterium | reverse complement strand
GACGGAGTCCTGGTCAACTGGATCTACGAAGGTATTACGAATCTGTTGCCCATTTATGAGGATCTAGAAGACGGAGCCGAGATCATGTGGTCCGAAATTGAGGATTTGAAACTGAGGGATTTTCGACAAATGGTCGGGTCGCTAGAAAGTTTCAGAAAGGTCAAAACTGATCGGCCAACAGGGAATAGCGCCTAATGGGGCGACTCCTTTCGACGTTGAGAACAACTGATGATTCGAGCATTTCGTCAACGCATTTGGGCCAGCAGGACAGCTTGTTTGCTGATCAGCACCCTTTTCGCCGTGGCCTTTTCGATATTAGCGGAGATCATTGCCATTTCTTTTAAGTTTTGGACTTCGATTGCATCTATACAACCTGCCCATTTCGGGTCTTGTCGGCGTCATTTTCTGGTCTCGAGCAGTTTGGTTTTATGACACCAACGTTTTACTAAAAATTCTCATTCTGTTGCTCACCTTTCCGATAGTAGTGATTTGGATTGTGTTCGTTTCAGTTTTGACAACGCCAATGTACTCGCTTCATTCCAATTTTTGATAAGCGGAGTCGAAAGTCGTGATGCTCGGCTTACATCTGCTCACTGATTTTGCTGAGGTACCTTTTTTGAGGGTTTTTCAAAAGGATTGGTTTTTCCTACGAGATTCTCTCCAACTGTTCCGCTTGGTTTTGGCATCTGATTGAACATTCCCAACCCTTTCAGATTGCTAGCGTCAGGCAGCAAGGGGAGATATTAGCTTTAGAGTGGGTATGGAAAAGCGTTTGAAAAAGGGGTTGCTATGTGAGGGGGGAGGTGGTGAAATTTCGGTAAGTTATGGCTAACGCGACGAATGTTTTGACCCAGGGGATCGAGATTAATGGATCGATCAAGTTTTCGAATGATATGATTATCGATGGAAAGATTGATGGTGAGATTGTCTCGGATAAGGGGAAGGTCACGATTGCTGAAAACGCTGATATCAAGGGTGATGTGAAGGCTGGTGACGTCAAACTTTACGGAAAAGTTGAGGGAACGATTACTTCGGACCGTTGTGAATTGAAGGAAAAGTCTCATCTTAAGGGAGATATCAAGACGAAGACTTTGAGCATGGAAGAGGGGGCAACGTTGCAGGGAAGCACGCAAATCGGGGGGTAATTACGATTTTCGATACCGAAAGATTGATGGGGCAGCCAGTGAGCTGTCCCTTTTTTTGGGGTGTTTGAAGTGTGGTGTAAGTTGCTCTTTTTGAGGGGGTTGTCTTTTGTGTCTGATGCAGGGGTATCGGTGGCCGAACTAGGAGAGAGACTTATTTTGGGTGTCAAAACTTGCTAGGTTAGCTTGCTTATTTTGGGGATTTTTCTTTGAGTTTGGTGTCGGAGTATAGAAATTGCTCTCAATTAATAAGAGGATTGTGATGAGAAATTTGATTTGTGCGTTTTTATTTTCGGGTTTTGGCGGGAGTGTTTATGGGGGTGATTTGATCGCAAGTTTCGATGTTGGTAATGATTTTTTTGAAGGGGAGTTGAAAAATGATGGCGGACAGGTCTTTGATCCGCAGCTTGGGGTTTGGCCTCGGGTCCAGTTTGGGGCGGCTCAGCCGGAAGCGACGGTTGAGGGGGTGACTTTTCGATTTAATACTAATGGGGTTCCGGTGGGGACTTGGACCGAGAGGGGAAGCTTGTTTGATGGCTTGCGGAAGGATTATTTTTTGTTGAATGGGGGAATTCGAACCTCTCCGGTTCAGTGGGAGTTGTCTGGTTTGAGGTCTGGTGGTCAGTATAGTTTGATCGTTTATTCCAGTAGCGCGAATGCTGGGGCGCAGCTTTCGGTTGTGGGGCATGATGGAGGAAACGGAGTGGGACAGCCAGTGGGGAGGGATGCGGATGGGGATAGCAATTTTCAGGGGGTGGTTGCAGATGGGACGGGTAAAATTACGGGTTTTTTTGATTTGAAGGTGGGGGTTGCTAACCAGTGGGTGGCTTTTGCTGGGTTGCAGGTTTCTGAGGACTTAGTTGATGAGGATGGTGATGGGATGTCGGATTTCTTTGAGTTGGATCATACGACGCCGCCGTCGAGGACGGGTTTGTTGCCGGGTGATGATCTGGAGAATGGGGGGATGGGAGATGGGTTGACGAATTTGCAGGAGTTTCAGAATCGAACAGATCCGATGAATTCTGATACGGACGGAGATGGGTTGAGTGATGGAGAAGAGGTTGCAGGGGCAGGGATGCGACCACCGACTAACCCAGCCAAGGTGGATACGGATGGCGATGGGTTGTCGGATTTGGTGGAGACTCGTACTGGGGTTTGGGTGGGAGCTTCTGACTTCGGCACTGATCCGACCGAGGTCGATACTGATGGGGATGGATTTCGAGACAATCTGGAAAACGGATCTAGGGTCTTCGTGAATTTAGAGAATCCTGGGACTGATCCAACGAAGGGTGATACGGATGGGGATGGGGCGGGTGATTGGTTTGAGGTCGTAGGTTTGGGGCGTAACCCTAATTTGAACGAAGGTGCGGTGAGAGTGCCATATCCATTGCCTGTGAGTGATGGTTCGGGTGGTGTGTCCACGAAACCAGTAAAGGTATATATTATGTCAGGTCAGTCGAACATGGTGGGTTATGGCAGGGTGACTGGAACTGGGGTGGGAACGTTAGAGAGCTTGGTTCGAGAAAATAAGTTTTCTTATTTGGCTGATGAAAATGGTGAATGGATTCCTCGGAATGATGTGATTTATCGGGGATTGATTACGGCTTTGGCTGGAGAGGTGCCGCAACCTTTGAAGCCTGGTTTTGGGCGCAATGCAATTTCCATTGGTCCTGAGTTGGGATTTGGCCAGGTGATGGGGTGGTATCATGATGAGCCGGTTTTGTTGCTAAAGGCGGCTCAAGGGAGTCGGAGTTTGGTTTGGGATTTTGCGACTCCAGGTGCGCAGCGTTTTGATTTTGAGGGGATGACTTATGCGGGGTTTGGTGATCAGCGAACGTCTTGGGCAATTGGAACGGAACCTGTTCCGCAAGGGTGGTATGCGGGGAGGCAATTTGATGAGAGTTTTCGAGATGAATCCGAGTGGGTTCCTGATACGGGATTTAATAATCCGGTGACGAATGTGGTGGATATTTTGGATAATTTCGGGACCGAGTTTCCGCAGTGGGCGGATCAGGGGTTTGAGATTGCGGGATATGTTTGGTGGCAGGGTCATAAGGATCAGACGGCGGCCTATTCGAGTGTTTATGAGTCTTATTTGGTTCGATTTATTAAGGAGTTGAGGGCGTATTATGAGGGGAGATACCCTGAGCAAACGTCGCCGAATGCGCCCTTTACGATTGCTACGATTGGTTTTGAGGGGGTTCCAGAGGGTACTTTTACGGAGGCAGTCTTCGAGGCTCAGTTGAATGTGAGTGGAGAGAAGGGAGGGTATCCTGAATTTGAGGGGAATGTGAAGACGGTCGATATTCGGGACTATTGGAGGGAAGAGGGCCCATCCGGTGAGATTGCTCACTATCAATGGAATGCGGAGACTTACTATTTGGTCGGGGATTCGTTGGGTCGTGCGATGGTGGATTTATTGGAAGGTGAGGTTGTTGTGACGGGTGGCTTCGATGATTATATGAGCGCTTTTCCGGGGGTGGGAGGTGAGGTTGGGGCTGATGATGATCCGGATGGTGATGGAATCGCAAATGCGATTGAGGCATGGATGGGGACTAATCCAGCGGTCAAAAATGATGGGTGGGTGATTGAGATGGAAGGAGAGAATGGGCTGAAGGCGAGTCATCAGGTGAACCCCTCTAAGTTGCCGGATTTGGTAGGAGGTTATGAGTGGTCGAGTGATCTGGAGAGTTGGTTTGCAGCGGATGGTGTCGCGGGAAATCTTGATGGAGTGACGGTTTCAGTGAATGTGACGAATCCGGTGGCGGGTCAGGCTGAGATTAGTGCAACTCCGAGTCGGGCGGTAGAGAAGTTGTATCTGCGTTTGAAGGTGAGAAAGGAATGAGTGCGGTTCAACGGATTGAGGCTCGGGTGATTTCTTCGAAATTTGGGAGCGGGTCAGATGTGGAGTTGTTGATTGACGGTGAGAAGGTGGAACATCTCTTGGGACGAGTGATTACGGGGCGTGGTCTTGAGGAGTTGGTTTGTTGTTGGGGAGGAAATTTTGAGAGCCCCCTTGAGTGGGTATTGACGAGGAAGCGCATGACATTGTTGGACGATAGTGGGATGAATGTTCCTCTTTTAAACTGCCCTGATGATGCAGACTTATGTTGTTCGGTTTTGATGACGGAGGTCTTTGATGCCGGAGAATGGGTGGAGTGGAGAAGGCTGGGTTTTAATCAGGCTAACCTGGGGATTGGGGAATTGGAGAAAATCGGTGAGGAGGTTTCGTGGTTTGACGGTGTTGAGAAATTTCGCTTCGCCCAAAGCGATTATCTGAAAGCAGTCCAGATATGTGTTGAGGAGGGAGATCGGTCATTTGAGTGAATGAGAGGGAGAGGTCGTCATGTCCCTCGGATCTCATCAAACGGTGGCCCAGATGGATTTGAGGTAGGGTGATTCGGGGAAGTCTTCGGGCATTTTTGCTGGTTTGAGGTGGGCTCCTTTAAGTTGGGCCATGAATTGAGATTGGGTGATGCCACGGTAGTTGGTGCAGCAGAGGATTTTGGTGCCAGGGTGGGAGCAAGCTAGGGCGAGTTTAAAGAGTTGGCCGTAGTCTTTTTCGACTCGGAAGACTTTCCCTTTGTGGTCGCGAGAGAAGGTTGGGGGATCGAGGATGATGTAGTCGAACGTGCGTCCTTGTTTGGCAAATCTTTGAAGCCAGTGGAAGGTGTCGCCTTTACAAAAATAGTGATCGTCTGGGTTTAGGTTGTTGAGACGAAAGTTTTCGCGTGCCCAGTCGAGGTAGACTTGTGAGAGGTCGAGGGTGGTGGTGGTGGCTCCGGAGGCTGCGGCGGCGATGGAAAAGAAGCCGGTGTAGGAGAAGGTGTTGAGGACGGTTTGGCCGGGTTGAGCTAGTTGTTGGAGGGTGGCGCGGTTGTGGCGTTGGTCGATGAAGATGCCCTGAGAGTAGCCGGAATGGAATGAGAGCTGGGCGGTGAGGTTGTTTTCAAGTCCGGTGAAGTATTCTGGGGTTTCGGGGCCTGAGAGGTGAGTGGGAGATTGTTTTTGGTGTTGATCGAGGCGTTTCCAGTAGAGGGTTTTATTGTATGAGGCGAGGGCTTCTTCGATCGCTGGGTTAAGTTGGGGAGCGGAAGTTGAGATGAGCCAGGCGTGTCCGTAGGATTCGAGGTAATGTCCGGGAAGGTGATCGCCGGTGCCATCGATGAGGCGGATGAGGTTGGTGGTGGTGGAGTCAATGAGGTGAGCGCGTTTTTGGATGGCGCGTGCGATGATTTCTTTTGGGCGAGGGATGGACATTGTGCGAAGTGGTTTTAGCATCGCTGGCAAGATGAGCGAATGGAAGAGTCTTTTGGATGCTGCGGTTGAACGGGGTGATGTTTCGGAAGTAGCGAGGGGAAATGTGGAGTTGTATTTGAGAGGGACAGAGAGTGTGGTTGGGGAGGCTTCGATTTTGGAGTTGTTGAAGGGGGACGAGTGGGGGGAGTTGGATGATCGTTTTTTTAAGACAATGGCTTTTGGGACGGGTGGTTTACGGGGGCGGACGGTT
>JAHDGN010000591.1 GCA_020627645.1 Akkermansiaceae bacterium | reverse complement strand
TACGCCATCGAACCAAACCGACTCTCCGTCACCCGAAAAACGATCTCCCTCCCCAACTGGCATCCCAGCCTCAAAAACTTCAAAATCGCCCATTTTTCAGACCCACACTATCGCCCCGGACGAGATGACAAGATCCTCGACCAATTAGTCGCCACCCTCAAAACCGAGCAACCCGACCTGATCGCCATCACCGGCGACTTCATCCACTCCGACCCTGCCGTCATCGATCCTCTCTTCAAAAAATTCGCCTCCCTCCAAGCCACCCACGGCATCTTCGTCAGCCCAGGAAATCACGACCGCTGGATCATCTCAAATTCCAACCTTAAAAGAGCCATCGAAAAACCAGGACTCTCCTACCTCTCCAATCAAGGCATCAACCTCAATATCAAAGGTGAAGTCATTCACCTCAATGGCATCGATTCCTATTGGGGCGGGCAACCAAACCCTTCCAAAGCCTGGGAATCACATAAGAAAGACACTCCCGCCATCACCCTTGTCCACGAACCCGACCCCTTCCAAGAACTCAGCCAAGACCACCCGCCCCACCTCCAACTTTCCGGACACACCCACGGAGGCCAATGTCGAGTTCCCCTGATCGGCTATGCCCCTAAAAAAGTCAAATTTGGGCGCAAATTCATCTACGGGGAGCACAGAAACAACGGATCAACCCTCTTCGTGACTCGGGGCGTCGGCACCGTCGGCCCCAGAGTCCGCTTCTCCTGTCCACCCGAACTCGCAATTCTCGAAATTCAACCCTCCTAAAATATCCTACCTCACAAAATTTCCCAACAGACTTGCCCCTTCCCCTGATTCCACCTTAACTCCTCCACCGGCAAGGCGCCGATACCAAAAGATTCTCTTACCATCATGATTGAAAATATCCGCAAATACACCGGCCTCATGATCGTCGTGCTCGTCCTCCTCTTCGTCGGCCTCGTCTTTCTTGGCGATGGCATTGGTGGAGCGATCGGAAGCAACGAAGCAATGCGCGTCAACGGAAAGTCCGTTTCCCAGACCGAATTCGACAGACATCAAAG
>JAHDGN010000200.1:3945-6350 GCA_020627645.1 Akkermansiaceae bacterium | reverse complement strand
TGTGGGGCACCTCCCCTCAGTCTGCGGAAATAGCCTCATTGTCTTTGCTGAAGTAGTTTGCCGGAGGTGCTCTATTTTTTCAATCCGGACAAGAGGCTGGCTTTATGGCGTTGGGAAAGATCGGCCGCCTCTACGAGGTGGTTGAGGAGGTTTTGTGTTTCTGGTGAAGAGGAGTGGGGGTGGTCGGAGTTGGTTCGAATTTTTATGATTTTTTCAAGAAGTTTGGAGCGGGATTCCGAATTTGGGAGGAGGTTGAGTAGGGTCACCGAAGAATGAAATTTGTGGCTTTTGGAATTGTTGATTTTTTTGAAACGCTGGAGCAGGAAATTGGAATAGTTCGATTGATTTTCGTTGGTTGGGGGTAAGTGATTGATGATCCAGTCAACGGGGTCGTGGACGGCGTCTGGGTAGTTGTCGTAACCTTTTAGAAATGAGATGGTTCGTTGTTCGATTTTGTGATTTTTGATGCGGGGAAGATTCCGATAGTGATGGACGACTTGATCAAGTCCTTCGTTGTTCGCCCAGGTGAAAAAAATGTGCTGTTGGGTTTGGGTGATAAAGACTCGGTAAGATGTGGGAATCAAACCTATGGGAACCATGACCTCTTCGATCGAGCCTTCGAAGATCTTTCCGAGTTCTCTATCGAATGAGGGGTAGTCAAAATTAGGTGGTAAATCGGATAAGAACGATTTTACGAAGTATGGTGTAATCCCAAATTGGGGACTGAGGTCGAGTTCGCTCAGGAGGTTGAAAATCTCCAAGGGTTGTGACGGGAAACCCTCGCGTAGGCCTCTGACGAGGTAGTTTGTCAGTATTGGTGTGACTTTGGGTTGTTCAGGTTTGATGCGATCGAAAACGATCTGTTCCCATTCGAATCCATTTTCAATGTCGTAGGTCCCATATTTTTCAAGAAATGAGGCGATGAATGGTCGGGCTGCGTCATAGTTTGTTGAGGCCCAGCCGCCGAGAGCAGAGGCCGTCAAAGTCAGAGGCGTGAGGTATGGAATGTTGTTTTCGGAGTGAGATTTTTGAAAGATCGAGTTGATGATTTCGATTGAGTGTTCTTGTTCGAACCGGCCAAGTTGGTAAGCGAGCTCGGCAATATTTTCAGGTACTATTTCAGAGTTATCTTGGGCGTCCGATGCTTCATAGTATTCTTTCAGTAAGGTGATGATGTCGTTGGAATTTTTCGGTTGCCGATGTTCGGTGGAAGAAATTGGACTACGTGAAGATATGAATTGGTGATTGGGTGTGCTTTGTTGTGGTGCTGAGGAATTGCTTCCGTGGCTTTCGTTCCAGATTAGGTAAGAGGCTACCACTAGGAGTGCTATTGCCGAACTTCCGGTAAGGATCGTGACAAGCTTGGAAGGCTGAGGAATAGGAGCATTTGCGATATCGGAGGCCGTCTGGCTGACATTGGGCCGCCCTTGAGAATCTAGAGTGATCAATTTTTGAAAATCGAGAGGGTGTATGGCGTTGGCCTTCGCTTCCTGGGATAGGAAGTTGGAAAGAGTGGCTATGGATGAGATTTCGAGCCCTCGTTTGACAAGTTTTTGTCTGAGGATTTCTCTGCCCCGTTGAAGATGGGTGCGGAGGGTGTTCAGGTTCAGTGAGAGTTGTTTCGAAATTTCAATGAGGGAGTTTTCTTCGAGATGGAAAAGAATGATGGGTGTTCGGTATTTTTCGGGAAGCTGCTGAATTGCCTGATCGAGTTCGTGGCGAAGTTCGTGGTTTTCGGGTGAGTGGCTATTGGCTGGTTTTTCGAATGAAAGCTCACGGTTTCTGGGCCGGTTTTTGGCTTTGTATTGGTTCATTGCGATATTTTTGGAGATCGAGTGGAGCCAGCTAGCGAGGGATCGTTTTGATCTGAGTTTGTGGGCCTGCCGGGATAGAACTAAAAAAACAGCCTGGGTGACGTCTTGAGCGTCATGATGGTTGTTGAGGATGCGTCGAGCGGCGGAATATACCATGTTTGAATGCCTCGAGAGGATCGTTTTGAACGCTTCGTGGTCTTGGCGATCCCGATAGGCGAGGAGGAGGTCGCCATCGCTCTTGAGGTTTAAGTTGTTCATCTTTGATAGAAAATGACAACACGATCCCCAAGAATGTTTCAGAAAGTTTGGATTTGGGTGAGTCTTTCCGGAAAGTTGAGGTGGTTTTTGGGGGGATTTTCCTAATTTTGAAACTTTTTTGGAATTTTCGGGTTTCTTAACCAGTTCGAAAACTTTTTTGTAAATTCAACCTAATATTCCTATGTGGGTAGGGGTTGGCTTGTCATAAAAGCTTCCAGCAGTTATGATGGAAGGTCGCTACTAAAGTTGTATTATGAGTGCTCCCACAAAATTTCAGCCTCCGACCCCCGAGGACCTTTGTAAAATGATCGATGGCTATGACGTGGAATCATT
>JAHDGN010000200.1:2502-3935 GCA_020627645.1 Akkermansiaceae bacterium | reverse complement strand
GGTTGCGGTGGGTGGTATGGGGGCTGTGTATAAGGCGAATCAGGTAGCGTTAGATCGTGAGGTGGCGATCAAGCTCTTACCCAGGGAATTTGGATCTGATGAGTTCCGCGACCAGTTTCAGACTGAGGCCAAGGCGATGGCGAAGCTGAATCATATGAATTTGGTGGGGATTCACGATTTTGGGGAGGCTGATGGGATGCCATATATTGTGATGGAATTTGTGGCTGGGCAGTCCTTGTTTAATTCGAGTGATGGGGAGATGATTGACCAGGAGACGACTCTCGAGTTAATTGTGGGGATTTGTGAGGGGTTGGGGCATGCTCATCGGGCTGGCATTATTCATCGTGATATTAAGCCTGCTAATATTTTGCTGACGTTGTCTGCTGAGCCGAAGATTGGAGATTTTGGGTTGGCAAGTCCTGAGGATCAGTCATACGAGGATGGGGGGCAAATTTTTGGAACTCCTGGATATGTGGCACCTGAGGTGGTTAACCGTCCGAAGTCGATTGGCGTTCCGGCAGATCTTTATGCCGTGGGAGTGATTCTTTATGAGTTGTTGGCTGGTGAGTTGCCGGGAGAGAAGGGGTTGATGCCATCGGTGATTTCTGGATGTGATCCTAGGATTGATGCGGTTTATCGGAAAGCAACGGATCCTAACCCTGCGAAAAGGTATCAGAATGCGTCTGAAATGGCGGAAGTTCTGAAGGGGATTCTGTCGGATTTGAAGGCTGGAGAGGGGGAAGAGAAAAAGGCGCCGACGGAACCGGTGGTTCGAAATGCAGTGGCTCCGGCAACGCCTTTGGTGACGGGTGCAAGTGGAGGATTTCAGAGTTATGCACCACCTCAAGTGAGTCCGGTGAAGAGTGGTGGTGGAATCTTGAAAAATGTGATCATCTTTGGCCTGTTGGCTGCGATCGGTTTGTTTGGATGGATTTGGATTCGATCGCAGGAGAAACCTGAGTTGTCTCGTGAGGTTAAGGGCGATAAGCCTGAGAACCATCAAGAGGGGAAGGATTCTTCGGCTGATGAGGTGGTCAATGAAGGTGATTCGGTGAATCGAGAGGTTTCGACTTCTACGGACAAGGTGGTTGAGGAGCCTCGTTCTGAACGTCCAGAGGACATTCAGCCTGGGGATCGTCCTGAAGAGCTTGGGACTCCAATGGAGCAATTGGGAACGTTGAAGGCAGCCTTGCGGAGTGGAAAAAGAGATCGGTTTCCCAAATCAACGGTGGAGAGCTTAAACTATGCTTGGTTCTTGGTTCAGGAACCGATGTCTTGGATGGAGGCCTCTCTGTTTGCGGAAAATCATGGGGGGCATTTGGCGACTCCTGCTAATCGAGAGGAGTTGGAGAAGTTAAGGGTCATGGTGAATCAGGTGTCGGGTGAGGTTTGGCTTGGGGGGGGATCTCAAGGTGAAGGAGGGTGGGGGTGGG
>JAHDGN010000200.1:0-2492 GCA_020627645.1 Akkermansiaceae bacterium | reverse complement strand
CCCCCATGGTCGCCCTTGGCGACAGCGAGATTTTAAAGGGAGGGTTGGTCAATGTGCTTTTTTGGGGCGTTTTGGCCAGATTGGATGTGCTGCGGGTGTTGAGCTTAAGTCTTTTGTTATCCAGTGGAGTAAAGATGGGAAAAACCCTGGACTTCTTTCTGAACAAATCCGGAGGTTGATCGACGGGCCGTCTGAGGCGAACCGCCTGTGGCCTCCTTCGGCGGTGACAGTTGGGAAAAGAACCTACCTTTTTGTGGGGCGCGATTTGAGTTGGGAGAAGGCTCAAGAAGAGGCAAAGGCGATGGGGGGGCATTTGGCGGTGGTCTCCGATCGGCGAGAGGCTCTTGGGTTGTCGAGCTATTTGAGGTCGGTTTTGCTTCCTGGTGATTCCGCTTGGCTGGGGGGGAGGTTGGAGCAAGGAAAGTGGGGCTGGGTGAATGAAGAGCCGATGAATACGACGATGTGGAAGGGTGACGGGTATCAGGCGAGTGGGGATCGAGCGATTTCGATTTTTAGGAAAAGGGATCCGGCGAAAGGGGGAGCTTCGGAAAATGGCGTTGAGGGTTCTCCAAGCGGACAGGTGGAGATGTTGACGTCTGCAGCGTTCTTGATGAAGTCGAACGACAGTGAATTTTTTCCAGTTGAGTTCATCAGCCCTTTAGAGGTGATGGAGGGTGATAAGTTGGTCGTCGTGTTGTCCACTGAGCATTCACGAGGAAAAGAAGGGGATGTGCTGGAGGTGACATACAATGGTCGCCCACTGGTGCAAGCGGTTGAGAGTCGAGAGGGGGCGAATGCGACGGAGATTTGGTATTTGGATTTTCCTGGTATTGTTGGGTCGGGTGATCTCAGAGTTCGCGCTCAGATGCCCAATGGAGGTTATGGTGCGGTTTATTTGTTAAAGGGAACCTCGCCTGGGGTCGGAGAAGTGAATGCAGGAAGCGTGGTGGATCATCCTGTTGCGTTGGGTTTGGAAGATTCTGAAAAGGGCTCTTTTGTATTGGCTGGAGTCACCAATGGTGGGGAAGACCCATTTGTGGAGCCTCGTGGCGAATCAAGTGAGGGGCATCATGGAGATTGGGGGAGATTGTTTGGGGCTCATGCTTCCAGTTATCGAGTTGGAGGAGAAGCGATTGAATTTACGTTTGATGTGGGGGAGTTGGATGGTTCTGATCTTAATCTTGTGGTGGCTGAGTTTCGTGCGGCGAGGAGGCTGGATGATTCCAGTATTTCGGGTCCAGGGCCCGTTCGAGAGATTCAAGATTTTTGGTGGGATGGTATTGCTCCAGAGAAAGGGAATACGGTGGGGTATGTGATTGAGTGGAGTGAGGACAAGGCTAGGCCAAAGCCGAGATGGGGGGCGAGAAAGAGCCTTGTTCAATTGAGAGAGGAATTTCGGGTGAAAGTGACTAAGGAAAATAAGAAGCTCGCAGAAGAGCTAGAGACTTCGGGGCAGCACTTTGTGAAGAAAATGAACCGATGGTTTGAGCGGTTGGATGAAGAGGATCATTGGAATTATCGAGATGGGATGGAGCAGTTTCGAAAACAGCTCAAACCGAGTGGCGATTTAGGGGGAGGGCTGAATTTGTTTGGTTTGCCTGCTAGAGCTGAGAGAATTCATCGGACGGAGGTGAAGAAGCAAGAGAACCTCAAGTTGAAGCATCAGGAAGTGATGGAAAGGCTGCGGGCGGATTTTTTGAGGAGGTTGAAGAAATATCGGGATTCGCTTCCGAAATTTCCCGATGATGAACTGGAGGCAATGGTGGAGGCGGATACGAGTGGGGTTAAAGATGGATGGGTGCAATTCAGCGAGTATTTTGGCAGTCCTGAGCCTTCCAAATAGCGGCGAGAGTTGGTGTTTTAGAGCGAAGCGGCTGCGTCTAGGATGAGTTTTTCTGTGGTGGGCCAATCGATACACTGATCAGTGATCGATTGGCCGTAGGTGAGCGAAGCGAGTGGTTGGGGGAATTTTTGATTTCCTGCGACCAAATGGCTTTCGAGCATAGCGGCTGCGATCGAGCTATCTCCGACTGCTCTTTGGCGGACAACTTCCTGAAAGACGGCGGGCATTTGGGCTGAATTTTTTCCGCAATTAGCGTGTGATGCGTCGATCATGATTTTTGCGGGAAGGTTATTTTCGAGGAGCTGGTCGCGAGTCGCTTTGATTGAGTCGGGATCAAAGTTAGGCCCGTCTGAGCCTCCTCGTAGAATGAGGTGACAGTGTGGGTTTCCGGCCGTTGATACGGCACTGGCGATTCCTTGATCGGAGACACCGAGGAAAGTTTGGGGTTCGGATGATGCTTTGATCGCGTTGATGGCAGCTTTGATGTCTCCGGAGGTGGTGTTTTTGAAGCCGAGGGGCATTGATAAACCGGAGGCCATTTGGCGGTGGGTTTGGCTTTCGCTTGTGCGGGCACCGATGGCGGACCAGGTGATAAGGTCGGCAATGTATTGTGGAGTAATGGGATCGAGGAGTTCGGTTGCGGTCGGGA
>JAHDGN010000199.1 GCA_020627645.1 Akkermansiaceae bacterium | reverse complement strand
TAAAAGACTTCAAGATAAGCTAGTGAAATACCTAGAAGAAAGTCCTGATTTTGAAATCAGCCATGGGATTTCAGGAGCCTTGATTTCCTGTCCTACCTGAAGCTTTGACGGGTTGACTTTGTTGTAGAGTTTCAGGATGCGCCAATAGCGAGTGCGGCCATACGCTTCTTCGGAGACAGCAGTCAGGCTTCCTCCAGGTTTGATGTAGTGTAACGAAACCTTCTCTGGCTCGGGTTTTTTGGTGGTTTCCGTTTTGGTCGGGGTCTGGTCGGTTAGCTCTGATTTCTCTTCAGCGGGCGAGTTATTGTTGCCCTCTTTGTCGGTTGTTTTCGTTTCTTGGGTTTCGGTGGCTTCTTCGGAAGATTGTTTCTTCGGAACAACTTTTGGAGCTGAAGGAACAGCGGGGATATCGGGAATGCCGGTCGCATTTTGTGCAGTGACGTTCCCGGCGATGAGGGCGGCAATTAGAGCAAGAGAGATTTTCATGTCCTGTATTATTGGTCGGGCGGATGTTTGATCAGGTGACGGGACAGGGCAATGCTGAAATCGTCGATAGTATTTTGGTTTCCCTTATTAATTTTGGCGATTTAGGGGCACCTCCGGTAACCTGATTCTTCAAGTCGCTCCCATTTTTCCCCGGCAATGGTTGCAAACATTTTTAGAAAACGGTTTCACAAAAAAAGCCAGCCTCGTTGTTGAGGCTGGCTTCAAGATGGTTTGGGTCAGCTTTATCCAATTCGTTCTACTTCGGTGGCTGCTGCCGTTGCTTCGATTGCGGAATAGATCAGCCCGCCTGCTGGAACATTTTCGAGGCTAAAGACGGCAGCCTCACCAAGCTCGGTTGACTTGGTATTTCTCGCTTCGAGAATGGGGATGATGTGAATGTCTCGGCATCCGAAGATGGCACGTTCAAGCCAGTCTGGTGTTCTTGCATAGCAGCGATGATTTTCAGAATCAAAGGTTGCTTCGGTATTCAGTTTGCTCGGTGACCAGCGGTTACCATTGATATAGAGGACCTGAGAAAGATTACTCCGAATGGCGGAATAAATCAGGAGAATGAGAATCCCGACACTAATTAAGAGGGGGATGCCAGGCGCAAATTCTGGGTTGAAAGCCTTCAGGAATTTCCAAATGCCTCCACTGACCTCAACGGACCCTGTTGATTCTAAAACAATCCATGCTACTCCAAGAGCTAACATTGTTCCAATGAGGGCTCCGACCATTCGGCCACTGATGTCTTCACCTATGGTGGCGATGATCATTAGAAATGAGACTGTCCAAATCACACCCATGATTTGCAGGGTGAGTGCTGATGGATCAAAGAACATCGAGATGGTCACAAAAATGGCGGTGATTGGAATGATGGGGTAGGCGTATATGAGATCGTTGTAGCCCCAGACTTTGCCGTTTCCGGTCGCAACGATTTTTTTGGCCTGTCGTGCGGCGAAAAAACCAGGGAGGAAGAAGATTAGGTAGAAAAACTGGCGAAAGTAGTAGGCTTTTCCTGAGACACCTCTGAAAGGAGAAGCGTGTGAGGAGAGCCGTTTTTCGCGAAGCTCTTGTTCTGGATTGGAGGCCTTTGCAGCCGTTGATTCTTGTTCAGAAGTGTTCTCTTTCATGGATGTCCCTTTGTTATGGAAGTTAGCGTTATACGAGGTCAGATCAAGTCTGTTCAGAAGAGCGAGGCCTTCGCTGATCATTGAAAGATACCGATCTTCCTCGTGGTTTGTCTCAACAAAGTAAATAGGGGGCAAAAAATTTATTCCATTACAATGAGAGTGATAAATTATTACGATCAAGCGAAGCAATCTAGGGATTCGTTGTTCACTTGTTTTTGGCCCCGTTGCGGATGAATTTTTGATCCTCTTCTGAGAGGGTGTTCAAATCAGCGGTCTTTCACGGTGGAGTGAGGGGGGCTGCAATCATGTTAAATCGACCCCTCATTTTGAAAGTGAAAGTTATGGATCGCTAGCATCAGATGGCCCCTCTTTTTATTGGGAGAAGAAGATTCGATAGCAATGGTATCAATCGAGTTGGGGTGGGATCCAATTCGGGATTCCCTGGGCCTTTAGTTGTTTGTTGTAGAGATCATGGTAGGGCCGAGATTTCGACAATTTTACTTTTTCGTTCACCATGAGTGGTCGAGCTTCTTTCCAAAATTGATCGTAGGCTGCGCGCATTTTTTTAATTTCTTCGGGGTGTTTGTCAGCAATGTCGTTCTTTTGCGAAGGATCGTTGATCATATCGTAAAGTTTGTTTCCGACGAGGCGGAAGCGGTGATTGCGAACGGCAAAGTGATTCCATTGGTGGTGATTGGGCTCATCTCTGAGTCGCCATCGCCCGATTTGTGTGAATAGAAATCGATCAGGCCAAGTGCTTGTTGGGTCTTTGAGCAGGGGGAGGAAGCTTCGTCCTTCAACTTGGGATTTTGGGAAGGTAGTTTTCGCAATTTCGGCCAGGGTCGGGAGTAGGTCAATGTGTGCAGTGACGTTTGAGATATCTCGGTTTGAGGGGAGGGTGCCTTTCCATCTGATAAAAAAGGGCACACGAACGCCACCTTCATCGGGGCTGACTTTAAACCCTTTTTGTTGGGCGTTGTAGTTTTTGAGATCTTTTCCTGAGGGTGTTTGGCCGAGTATTTGTCCGGCTTTGCCCGCTCCGTTAAAGGTCATGCCGTTGTCGGACATGAAGATGAGAATGGTGTTTTCTTCAAGTTTCCATTCATTGAGTTTTTTGAGGAGTCGCCCCATATTTTCATCGATATTCTCTACCATCCCATAGAAGCCAGCGTGTTTCTTTGTGAAACCGAGATCGGTAAATCGACTCACATTTTTCGGAGGTGCAATGAATGGTCCGTGGGGTGCGTTGGTGGAGAGAAAGGCAAAGAAAGGTTTTTGGCTTTCTTTTTGGGATTTGATCCATCCCAGAGCGGCATCAAAAAAGATATTTGTACAAAAGCCCTTGGTTTGGACGAAGGTGTCATTGTGCCGGATAATGGGATTGAAGTATTTATTTTTTGGGGCGTCCGCACAGGAGCAATTGTAAGCCTGTCCAATTCCACCAGCACCATGAATGAAGGCTTCGTCAAAGCCTCGGTGATGGGGTTGATAGGGGTCCTCGTCGCCAAGATGCCATTTACCAAAAATTCCAGTGGTGTAGTTGGATTGTTTGAGTATTTGGGGAAGAATTTTTGCGTTGAGAGTCATGCGCTCACGTTCAAGAATGGTATGAGTGACTCCATTTTTGAGTGGGTGTCTGCCTGTCATGAGGGCAGCTCTTGTGGGTGAGCATGTGGCGCTGACTAGGAAGCGTGTGAAGCGTGTACTTTCTTCGTAGAGTTGATCAAGATTTGGGGTTTTAATCCAGGGGTGCCCGTGTTTCCCGATGGGGCCGTAGCCCTGGTCATCGGTAATCACGAGGATGATATTTGGGGGTTTGGCAGCTCCAGGAATGAGGAGAAGAATCGAGATGAGAAGCAGGGTTGTCGTGATTTTCACGCGGCCCTTCTATCATTGGCCTCAGCTTATACTATCTTTGAATTTCTCAATTTTCGATCAGGGTTTAGAAAGGTATTTTAGCGATCATCATTTACTTTGAATTGATTTGAGAGGTGGAGCTACTTTTGATGATTTGATTTTGGTGATCGCAGATTTCACGGCCTCCGCTTTCACTTTCATGAGTCTTTTTGGGAAATTTTTTTCTTCATGTTCAAAGTAGTGAGCGAGTTTCTCTAGTGTTGGGATTTGACCCTGAGCGTGGGTGCCGAAGGAAACGAGGAGGTTCATGATTTCTTTGATGCGTTCTTGGCTTCCATGTTGTTTTTGGTAGCGAGCGTAGTAAGGGAGAAGTTTGATGGCTTCTTTGACGCGGTGGTGAGTTAGTATGCGAAGTCCTGACATACGCACGCCATCGGCGAACATGATACCACTTGGAGATGGCTCTTTGATGGCCTCTAAGATGGAAGGGAACAATGGTTGGAGTTCTTCGAAGGGTATTCGCTGGAAGATTTGACCGACTGAGGAGCGGGCTCGACCATCTTGATTTTTTAAACCTGCTTGAATGGCTTTCCGGAGAGAAACTTTATCAACCCCTTCAATTGAGCGGGAAAGGAGACCATCGCGACGATTGAAAAGCGAGTGGCAGAGGAAGCGTTGTTCCATCTTTCTGGGGTCCTTGGTGTTCCCTTCGTCGGCAAGTCTTTTGAGCATTGTGGGAATGGCAACTTTCGCGGGTGGCCCAATTTTTGCGAGAGCTTCACCAGCATGGATTCTCAGCCACAAATTTTCTGAGTTTAGGGCATCCAAAAGGGCGGGGATACAGTTGGCGGCTTTTCCTCTGAGGACTTTGATGGCTTGGCAGGCGCCGTGTTTAGCCTCTATCGAACCGTTTTGAAGGAGGTTGAGGAGTTCGGCGGAGACATTCACTTTCCTTCTGCCCAGGGCGGTGGATGCCCGGTCGCGGACGACAGGAGACCAACTTGCGAGGCATCTCAGTAAATCTTCCTTTGTGAGGTTGTCGTATCCTTTTTCGCGCCTAGCGAGAGACCAGCCACGACCGCAGTTGACGAGATCAATTGCTTCTTTCGCGGTGATTTGTTTGGCTGAACTTTTCTTTTTTCCAGTGAAATAGGTTTTTTTGAGGCACTGAGCGTATCCGAGAAGGAAGGCGCCAGTGGCATCCCAATTTCTATAACTGTCAGGTCGGGTTTGGGGTGGGCCTTGATGCTGGAAACTACCGTCCCATTGGCGGGCGAGGTCAAAGTACCATGAATATTCCTTTAGCCAGGCGCCAGTGGCGTGTGGCCCAAGGCGAGAAACACCGGGGAGAGCCCAGGTTATGTTGAAGAAATTTCCAGTGTGACCCATTTCTCTTTCATTTCCATGGCAAGCCACTGCCATTTTTGAGAAGTACTCGGTGGTTTTTCCTTCCCCGCCGAGATCGAAGAATAGGGCTGTCATTTCGTTTTTTCCGTTGTCGCCGTGGGTCTGGATCCAGGGTCTATGGTCGCCATAGGGAATCGAGCCAGCGCCGGTAAAGAAGCGGAGGAAGTCCGCTTGTCTTTTGATTGTTTTTGCTAGTCCGGGTACTTCGATGTTGGCTTGTCGAGTCATTGCGAGCGAATAGGCGAGAGGGACCCCAGTGATATTCATCATGCCGTATCCACCGAGTTTTTTTGTTTCGGGGGAAATTAGCCCATGTCCCCATGTCCCAATAAAACTTTGTCCCGCGATAATGGTTTTGGTATTTCTTTGGAGAGCTTGTTTTGCTGCTTCGGTGCCTCCAGTAGCTATGATGTATTCGGCTAAAAGTAAGTTTACGTAGCCGTAGATCCAGGAGACCATTCCATCGTATTGATCGTATTGAGATAGGAGTTCTACTTGTTTCGCGACGAGGGGATGGTGTTTTTCATCACCACTGGCTAAGAGAGCCAATGCGTTGAGCGAGCGAACAAGCGGGTGTCCTTGATTGGGTGACTTTTGCATATTGGCTGCGAGTCGATGAAATCCTGTGTCCATGATCATTTTGGATTTGGGGCAATCAAAGGGAGCTGTTGGGCTGTAGCTTCCCAAAACTGCCAACTTGATTGTTTCGCGAACTTCCTTTCCATTCCGCCAAAGAAGCAAATTTAGATTTCCATCGAGCTCTTTTGTTTCTGCTTGAGTGATCGCTTTGCCAAACTGAACCCGGGCGTCGGAAGTAAACTTGTGGTTATCTATGCCGAGGATGACATCACCAACATTCAACTTACCATCTGCGGGAGAATTCGCAGCTACCTTAGTAACGAGAATTTGTCTCGCTTGTGTAGTGGCGAGATCTTTGGAGAAGATCCATCCGCGCATGCCAGTGGGGCCTAGGTTCCAATCGTGTGTATACCCATTGGGAATGGGATCCCCGGTCGTAAAGTCAGGATTTTTTGCTTTTCCTTGGGGGCCTGCGCAGTTTGCGGTGAATGGAATTAAGAACAAAGCCATGACGATTGACCGCCAATGAGTTAGAGAAGGCAACTTAATTTGCATGATGGTATTTTCTAGGTTTAGTTCGTTGAGATGAATCTGCGTTTTTGGCTGGGGCGAGTGAAAAGTCGCTAAGTTTTGAGGGTTGGGTAGCACAAATTTTTCCATTCGTTGTGTTTTTTTGAAAAAAATGTGCGCTATCATGCAACTCTATCTTGATGATTTTGTTTCATCCATAGGTTGAAACGGACTTTGAGCAACGGTCCTGTCATTATCCTTTTTGTAAGTAACTTATTGTAAATGGGGTGTCTTACTTTTCCAGCTTAACCGAACTGTTCCCCGATCAGGGTCATCCAGCTAGGGAGAGAAGTAGGTTGCGATATTGCTCATCCGCCATGG
>JAHDGN010000198.1 GCA_020627645.1 Akkermansiaceae bacterium | reverse complement strand
GGCGGGTGTTTCCGGGGCCAACGTGAGCGACGATGGTGGTGCGTTTGCGCATGGAGGGAGTGTCCCGGAGTCGGCGGCGGGTTTTGAGGGAGACGAGGAGGGTCATTTCTCCGTCATCGAGGGGGTGGAAGTGCCATCCGGTGGCGATTTGGAGTCGGTTGAGAAAGGTTTCGACGTTTGCAGCTTCGTTGAGGGTGTTGGTGGTGACGGCGCGAACGGGGATGCTGAGGAGGTTGAGTTCTTGGAGGGCGTCTTTGAAGCCACGGATGGTGTTGACGGTTTGTTCGATGGTGGCGGGTTGGATGTAGCCGTGGCCAAAGATGTCGCGACCGAGGGGGATATTTTTTTCGAGGAATTCGAGTCGTTGTGGTTCGCCTTGTTTGTCGATATTGACGACGATCATGGAGGCATGGCTGGCGCCGATGTGGATGGCGGCTTGGAGTTGGTCGGGCATCTGGGTTTGGCTGTGATTTGAGGCTGTTAGATTCTGCTTCGTCTTTCTTGTTGGGATTGTGGGGGTGAGGAGGGGGGGGTGGGCAATGTGAAATTGTGACGTTTTTCTTGCTTTGGGCTGAGGGAGTGGAAAAGGTTGTAGTATGCATCCTTCGAACTTTCGAGAGCGTTGTTTGGTGAAGCCCGGTGAGCGGGTGAGTTTGCAGAGTCTTTCGACGACGACATTGGGTGAGTTGGATACTCCGGAATTGGCGACCCCGGTGTTTCAGGAGTTGAGGAATCGGATGTCGGATTTACAGCGGGTGTTTTATGCGCAGGGTGAGCGGAAGTTGCTGTTGGTGATGCAGGCGATGGATACGGGGGGGAAGGATGGTTGTGTGAGGAAGTTATTTTCGAGGGTGGATCCGCAGGGGGTGAGGGTGACGCCGTTTAAGGCGCCGTCTAAGATTGAGTTGGCGCATGATTTTTTGTGGCGAGTGCATCAGGTGGTTCCGGCGAAGGGGGAGATCGCAGTTTTTAATCGGAGTCATTATGAGGATATTATTGCGGTGCGGGTGAAGAATTTGATGCCGAGGGAGGTTTGGGAGAAGAGGTATCAGCATATCGTGAATTTTGAGCAGATGTTGGTGGATGAGGGGGTGACGATTGTGAAGATTTTCCTTCATATTTCGAAGGAGGAGCAGAAGCGGAGGTTGCAGGCGCGGTTGGATCGGCCGGAGAAGCATTGGAAATTTTTCCCGGAGGATCTGGAGGATCGGGCGCGGTGGGATGATTTTGAGTTGGCGTATGAGGATGTGTTTGAGCGGACGAGTACGGAGGCTGCTCCTTGGTATGTGGTGCCTGCGGACTTTAAGTGGTATCGAGATATGGTGGTGTCGAAGATTGTGACGGGGGTGATGGATGAGATGGGTTTGGATTATCCGAAAGTGACGTGGGATCCTTCAAAAATTGTCATTGATTGAGTGGGCGATTGGGTGAGGGTTTGGGGATGAGATGTTGGATTTGTTGGCTTTTGTGTTTGGGGTTTTTGGAGGGTAAGAAACCAAATGTTGTGGTGATTTTGGCTGATGATTTGGGGTATTCAGATTTGGGCTGCTACGGTGGTGAGATTGAGACCCCCCATTTGGATGAGTTGGCGAAGGGTGGAGTGAAGTTTAGTCAGATGTATACTTCGGCGCGGTGTTGTCCGACTCGGGCTTCGTTGATGACGGGGTTGTATCCTTCGCAAGCGGGGATCTCTGATTTTACGTATGCAAAGCCTTCAAAGAGCGGAGGACCGGGGCAGTTGGGGAGGTTAAGTGAAGGCTGTGTGACGTTAGCGGAAGCGTTGAAGCAAGCTGGGTATAGTTGTTATTATGTGGGGAAGTGGCATCTCAACAAAGATACTGGACCAATTCGGCGGGGGTTTGATGAATTTTATGGTTATCGGCATTGGTATGCGCAGGATCAGTGGGATCGGAAGAAGTACGAGAGGCTACCGACGGGGCGGAAGGAGGAGTTGAGGTATTCAGACGAGGAATTTTATGCGAGTGATGTGTTCAATGATTATGCGTTGGAGTTTGTGAAGAAGGGGCAGGCGTCGGGGAAGCCATGGCTTTTGTTTTTGGGTCATTCATCACCGCATTTTCCGGTGCAGGCTCCGGCTGAGAGAGCTGATAAATACGATGAGGTTTACCGGAAGGGGTGGGATGTGTTGAGGAGGGAGAGGTTTGAGAAGATGAAGAGATTGGGGTTGGCTCGAGAGCCTTTTTGGAAGCTGCCTCCGAGGGCGATGGTTCCGGTGGATCGTGATGATATTGCGAATGGTTTTTCTGGTAAGAGGAATCCCGCGTGGGCAAGTCTGCCAGAGAATCGGCAAAAGGATTTGGCAAGGAGGATGGCAGTTTTTGCGGCGATGGTGGAGACGATTGATGTGGGGGTGGGACGGCTTGTGAAGCATTTGAAGGAGACGGAAGACTTTGAGAATACGGTGACCATGTTTTTGTGTGATGGCATGTTATGAATGGGGGCCGTTTGGGTTTGATGGGCAGTCCAGAACCGGAAAGACAGTTCTACACGAGGGGGATGATTTGAGGAAAATTGGGGGGAGGGGAACGTGGCAGAGTTATGGGAGTGGGTGGGCTAATTTGGGGAATACACCGTTAAGATTATATAAACATTTTACGCATGAGGGTGGGTTGTCGACGCCATTTGTTGTATCTTGGCCGGCAGGGATTGAGGCGTCGGAGAAGTGGATTCGGGAGCCAGTGCATGTGATGGATGTGATGCCAACCTTGTTGGAGGTGTCTGGGGCGAAGTATCCGAAGAAGTTGGGTGGGAAAAAGCGGTTGCCGCTTGAAGGTCGGAGTTTGGTAGGTTTGATGAACGGGGGAAGCTTAGGTGAGCGGGGGATCGGGTTTTCGCATTTTGGAGCAAAGGCTTGGAGGGAGGGTCATTGGAAATTGGTGTGGGGTAAGAAGATGCCCGGAAAGCGTGGGTGGGAGCTCTATAATATTCAGGATGATCGGGCGGAATTGAACGATTTAGCGGAAAACTATCCAAAAAGAGTGGCTGAGATGAAAGGTCGGTGGAAAAAGTGGGCTGAGAGAACTTGGGTGAATTGGGATCACGAGAAGGAGAAGGCGCGGAAGTGATTGGGGAAATGGGGTAGGGGGTGAAATTTTAAAAAATTATTGTGTTTTTGTCATTGTTGGCCTAGGAGATCGATCACGAAGGACGGTTTGGCGGTAATGAAGCGGCTCGACCTATCCCGATTATTAAGACAATGACTAAAGATTACGGAATTAATCTCGCGGATTTTAAGCAGAGCGAGAGTGACACTGGGAGTGCTGATTATCAGATTGCGTTGTTAACCCAGCGGATCAAGCATTTGACTGATCACATGGGCGAGCACAAGAAAGACTTTGCTTCTCGTCGTGGGCTTTTGCGGATGGTGGCACGCCGCCGTAAGTTGCTCGATTATTTGAAGAGTAAGTCAGAGGAGCGCTACCAGGCCGTGTTGAAGGGTCTAGAGTTGCGTAAGTAAGTTTTCAGTAAAAGGGCCACGGTGACGATCACTGTGGCCTTTTTGCTTTGAGGGTCTTTTGCATTTTTGATGTGGAGGACGACAAACAGGATCGATTCCCACCCAATTAAAGACCGGGGATTTGTCCTGTTTTTAACATTAAATCGATCGGGAGGGTCCCGATGGATTCACTAGAAGAAAAAAATGAATATACAGAATGTATCGTGCAATGTTGGCACGAGCCCAATGGTCTTTGAGACCGGTAAGATGGCCAAGTTGGCCGATGGAGCAGTGACAGTTCAGATGGGAGAGACCATCATTTTGGTGACTGCCGTTTCGCAAACGAAGGTTCGGGAGGGACAGACTTGGTTCCCTCTTTCGGTGGAGTATAAGGAGCGGGCTTCGGCTGCGGGACTTTTCCCGGGTGGCTACTTTAAGCGTGAAGGTCGTCCAACGGAGAAGGAGATTTTGACATGTCGGATGACGGATCGCCCGCTGCGTCCTTTGTTCCCGAAGGGTTATCTTTATGACACGCAGATTGTGGCGTTGTTGTTGAGTGCTGATCAGATCAATGATGCGGATGTTCTTTCGATGAACGGTGCGTCGGCGGCATTGGCGATTTCGGATATTCCCTTTGCGGGTCCGATTGGAGCGGTTCGGGTGGGTCGAGTGAATGGTGAGTTTGTGATTAACCCGACATTTGAGCAGCGTGAGGAGAGTGATTTGGATTTGGTTTATGTTGGTAATAAGACTGACGTGATCATGATCGAGGGGGCTGCTAATGAGATTCCTGATGAGGAGTTTAAGAAGGCGTTGCACTTCGCGCAGGCTGCGGTGACGCAGTTGGTTGAGGCTCAGGAGGAGTTGGTGAGGTTGGCAGGTAAGGAGAAGCGTGAGTATTCTGTGACGGTTGCTAAGGAGGATCTTTTGGAGATCGGTTATCAGGTGGCTGGGGATCGGATTGAAGATGCGATTTATGCTGCTTCGAAGGTGGAGCGTGGTAAGAAGGTTGGCGCGTTGCGTGATGAGGTGGAGGCTGCGATTAAGGCGCAGTATCCAGAGGTGACTGAGTTCGAGATCGAGCAGGTTTTCGAATACATCCAGAAGAAGGCTTTCCGTCTGAGCATCATGGAGAAGGGAGTCCGTGCGGATGGTCGTGCGTTGCGTGAGTTACGCCCTCTTTTTGGAGAGGTTGGCACGTTGCCACGGGTTCACGGGTCTGCGATTTTTGCTCGTGGTGAGACTCAGGCGTTAGGGATCTGTACGTTAGCTCCGGCTGATGAGAAGCAGTTCTTTGATAACTATGCTGGGGGTGAGGATTCGAAGAATTTCATTCTTCATTACAACTTCCCTCCGTTTTCGGTGGGTGAGACGGGCCGTTTTGGTGGGTTGAATCGTCGTGAGATTGGTCACGGGGCGTTGGCTGAGAGGTCGATTGCACCGGTGATTCCTAGCGAAGAGGATTTCCCCTATGCGATGCGTGTGAGTTCGGAGGTGATGGAGTCGAACGGTTCGACTTCGATGGCGACGGTTTGTGCTGGTACGATGTCTTTGCTTGATGCTGGGGTGCCTCTGAAGCGTCCTGTGGCTGGTATTTCTTGTGGCTTGGTGACTGAAGAAGATGCTAGTGGCAATCGGACGAGGCATGAGGTGATTTTGGACATCATTGGGTCTGAGGATTTCTATGGTGACATGGACTTTAAGCTTTGTGGCACGAGTGAGGGTGTGACTGGTTATCAGTTGGATCTGAAGTTGCCGGGGATTCCGCTTTCGATTTTGGAAGAGGGGATTGATTTGGCGATTCAGGGCCGTGGTAAGGTTTTGGAGAAGATGGCTGAGTCGATTCAGGCGCCAGGTGAGTTGAGTCCTCATGCTCCGAGGATTGAGACGTTGTCGATTCCGCAGGATCGGATTGGTGAGCTGATTGGGCCGGGAGGTAAGAATATCAAGGCGATCCAGGCTGAGTCTGGTGCTGATTTGAATATTGAGGATGATGGCACGGTTCACATTTATGCGTCGAAGCAGGAGGGACTTGAGGCGGCCAAGGGAATGATCGAGCGGATGTTCGCTGAGATTGAGGTTGGTCAGACTTATACTGGACCAGTGATGAATGTGACGACCTTTGGGGCGTTCATGGAAGTCTTGCCTGGTAAGGATGGTTTGATCCACATTTCTGAGTTGGCTGAGGGCCGAGTCGAGAAGGTGGAGGATGTTTGCAAGAAGGGTGATGTGATCACGGCGAAGTGTATCGGGATCGACGATAAGGGTCGTGTGAAGATGTCTCGCAAGGTGGCTTTGAGGGAAGAAGCTGAGTCAGGAGCAGCAGCTTCTATTGCGGCGTCGGCTGTCGACGATGACGCGGTTCCTCCTTCGGAAGAAGAAGTGGTGACTTTTGGGTAACTACTGATTGAGGTTTGATTTTTCAAAGCGCGTTCGGGGAATTCGGACGCGCTTTTTTTGGTTTGGAACCACGGATTATTTGGATGGGGTGCTTGGTATTGGAGCTTGGATGAGGAGGGAACCGCAAAGTCGCGAAGACGCTAAGTTGGAGGGAGGCTTTGGTTGGGGAGTTTGGAACCACGGAAGACGCGGATTTTCACTGAACTTGGTTGAGGGGTTTACCGCAGAGACACAGAGGTCGCAGAGTGACGCGGAGGTTTTTGAGACTCGGTTGAGAAGGGTTTAATCCGCGAATTTTCGCGAATGGGGGACGAATGGGGGGGAGGGGGCTTGGATTGCGGGTTTTACAGGGCTAACTCACTTTAGGCAGTATATATTTCCTGATTATTTAGACTTGTACGCTATATCTTGTGGTCTCACTATGCCTGAATGAACCATGAGACACGATCTGATCAATATGCAGGTGAATTTCCTGACGCTATCTCAGAATTTCAGCCCCTGAACGACCCAC
>JAHDGN010000197.1 GCA_020627645.1 Akkermansiaceae bacterium | reverse complement strand
GATGCGGAAACACCAAATCTTCTCCCCCTCCATGCAAATCAAAGGTATCTCCCAAATACTTCCGGATCATCGCCGAACACTCCAAATGCCACCCCGGACGACCTTCCCCCCAAGGACTACTCCAAAAATTGACCCCATCCTCCTCGCGCCTGGCCTTCCACAACACAAAATCCGCCACACCATCCTTCTCATACTCATCTGAATTTGCCCTTGTTTGTTGAGTACGCCCCAAATCTAACTCTCGCGTATCCAACCTCGACAACTCCCCATACTCAGGAAATGAAGCAATATTGAAGTATACGGAACCATCTTCCGACGCATAAGCGTGCCCCTTGTCAACCAACTCGCCAATCATCTCCACCTGCTCAGGCACATGATCAACCGCACTCGGCTCCACATGAGGCTCCAAACAACCCAACAATTCGCAATCCTCATGAAACTTATCCCGCCATCTCGCCGTGAACTCCTTCAACGACTCGCCCGCCGCAACCGAATCCCGAATCGTCTTATCATCTACATCCGTAATATTGCGAACATGCTTCGTCCTCACCCCAGACAACTCCAAGGTCCGTCGAAACACATCCTGAACCACAAACGTCCGAAAATTCCCAATATGAGCCGGTCCATAGACCGTTGGGCCACAACAATAAAATCGAAAAGTCTCTCCATCCACCGGCTCCAAAGCCCTTACCTCGCGTGACATAGTATCGAATAACCTCACGCCCCGAACCATGACTCATCTACACCACAGGCCAAATCCAAAAATGATGAAACCGAAACACTATCCCTACCAAGTCCTCATCATGCCCCGAATCAAAAAAATCAAAAATTGACCTGCAATTGAAATAGCGAGAACATGAGCAAATCATGCAATCGATGAATTTTTATCATCACCTTAGCTTCACCATCCCCTTACTCATCCTTTTTTGTCCAACTGCAAACGCCGAAAAACCCACTTCCCAATCAGTCAAATCTCTTGGCCAAAAAGTAGTCGACTGGCAAATCCGCACCTTCAAAGAACACGGCAAATATCGAGGCCAAAACGGCAAAGAGTGGTCTAACGATCAAAATTACCACGATCTAGAGTGGCAAATGGCCGCCCTTTACATCGGTATGGAGCGTTGGCGGCACATCGCCGACACCCCCACCACTTATACAGCATGGCTCAAAGAGATCGGAAACCGAAACCAATGGCAACTTCACCGACGCCCCTATGACGCCGATGATCATGCAGTCGGACAACTCTACCTCTCACTTTTCGAGGAGTTTCAAGACCCTAAAATGCTCAAACCCACCCAAACCCATTTCGACTGGATTCTCAAAAACCCAAAAACGGGCACCCTAGACCGACGCCCAGAAGCCAAAGCACAGCGCACCCACAAACTACGCGACCGATGGAGCTGGTGTGACGCCCTCTTCATGGCTCCGCCAGCCTGGGCTCGCCTCGCGAAAATAACCGGCGAGAGGAAATACCTCCAATTTATGGATCAGGAATACCAAGCCACCTACAACCTCCTCTGGTCCACCAAAGACAAATTCTTCTGGAGGGACACCGCCTATTTTGAAAGGCATGAAAAAAACGGTAAGAACCTCTTTTGGTCACGAGGAAATGGCTGGGGCTTTGGTGGACTCGCCCTCATGATCCCCGACCTTCCGAAAGACTGGGAAGGCCGCGATTTCTACCTCAACCTCTACAAAGAGATGGCCCACAGCATTAAAAATTCACAACGCCCAGATGGCACCTGGAGCATGGGCATTTTAGGCGATCTCACTGACTACCCGACAAAAGAAACAAGCGGCACCTCATTTTTCACATTTGGACTCGCCTGGGGAATCAACAATGGACTCCTCGATCAAGCCGCCCACGAACCCATCGTTCTCAAAGCCTGGAACGCTCTCGAGCAATGTGTCACTCCTGATGGAATGCTAACCTTCGTCCAACCCGTCGGAGCCGCCCCCGGCAAAGCATTCCCCGATAAAACCAAAGTCTATGGCACCGGTGCTTTTCTCGCAGCCACTTCCGAGGTCTTCAACCTTCTCAACCGATCGAAATAAGCGTTCCGATCTGGCGGCAGTGAAAAAATCTAGACCACAGAGCAACCCCAAAGAGGATTTACCCCACCTAGTCCCACCATTGCAAACTAGGCTAAAATGAAAATTGCAGCCCCACTCCTCCATGAAAAAAATCTTCTAATAACTCATCCCCACTTAAGAAAAGATCCCGGCCAATCCCCCAGCTCTGACTCAAATGAGCTGTCACTGAAAGCATTTCCGAAAGCGCATACTCAGCTCCTAGACGAAGCGCAAAATGATTTGCCCCGTCGTGCCCATCAGACACATACCCCTGGTTCACTCCCAAAGTAGCCGACAAACCCAAATTTAATTTTTCACTGACCTGGAACTCCCTCAATGCTGACACCTCAGCAAAACTACCATCACCTTCGAAGGAATAATACCAATCAGCCGAAAGCTCGATCGCCAACGGCAAACCAGACCAACTCAGCCCAAGCCCAAGCTCATGATCATCACCCCCATCGATTGGAAACCTCAAATAAGTATAGCTCCCATAAAACTCCCAGTTCCCAAAATTTTGCGTATAAGCAATGGTCAACTGCAATTCATCATAATCTCCATCAGGAGAATACCCATACCAGACCCCTCCCGAAAAATGCTCCCACCCCATCTCCACGCTCCCAAAAGCCAATGAATCGCCAGCCAACGCATCTCTTCCCTCCGAAAAATACCGACTCTCCCAACCAAAGTGCGCATGAGCTTCCACCTGACCATGAGCATGAAGCCTCTCGAAGGGCAACTGAACCTCCGAGTCATGAGCCCAAAGCTGCATCCCCCCAAAAGACCAACACCAAATCCATATCGTAATTACCCGATCAAAAAATCTCATTTTCACTCTCCAATCTCTTTCCCGGACCGTCCCCGAATCACTCCCGGCTGTCAATTCCATACCCCCTAACAATAGCCGAATAGCCTTTGAGAATAAGAAACAAGAACAACACAAACCATTTCCAACAATCAACTTAAAATCAACAGGTTTAAAAAACTAAATTTATAGTATAAATAAAACCCACATAAGGTGTACGAAAAAAAAATCATTATGGGAACCACCCAATGAAGAGACACAATTCCAATAACCAGATATTTTTATATTATTTACAACACTTGTTTGGTCGAAAAAATCGACCAAACAAGATACATTTTAACCATTGATAGTCACAAACATGACCTATTAACAAGACAGTTAAACAGACTCAATTTGGCAGTTTATTTCCCCCATCCTTAAAAGGTTTGGGCATTGCATCCTGGTAACTGAATAACTGCCGGATTAATAAAACCACTCAATGATTGGCTTCCACCCCATTTTAACTCCCCGATAAAAACACCCTCACCAAAGCCCTCAAAACCAATAAAACAAACCCTCATTTGCATTTCCGCTCACCGATCCCATACTTGCGCGTGTCTCTTCATCCTCAACTCCAGGAATGGTTTTCGAAACGCTCCTGGACCCCCTTTCCATTCCAAGAACAAACCTGGAACGCCCACCTAGCTGGAAACTCCGGCCTACTCCACGCACCCACCGGTTTTGGAAAAACCCTTTCCGTCTGGCTTGGCCCCATCACCGAAACTCTCAACTCCAATAAAACACCCAAACACTGCGAAGTCCTCTGGATTACCCCACTTCGCGCCCTCGCAAACGACACCATCCAATCACTCCGTCAACCACTCGCCGACCTCCAACTCGACTGGACAATCGAAGCCCGCACCGGAGACACTTCCTCCTATCGCAAAGCGAAACTGCGAGAAAAGTTCCCCTACTGCCTAGTCACGACACCCGAATCCCTCTCGCTCCTCTTAACCTACGAAGACACACGCCAAAAACTCTCCCACCTCAAAACGGTTATCATCGACGAATGGCACGAACTCCTAGGCACGAAACGCGGGATTCAAACCGAACTCTGTCTCACCCGTCTCCGTCAATGGACCCCTAACCTTCGCACCTGGGGCCTCTCCGCAACCCTCGGCAACCTAGAGGAAGCCTCAGCCCCCCTTAAAGCCCCAAGCGAAACCAAATTCGTCACCATTGCTGCCAACCAAAATAAAAAAATCGAAATCACCACCCTCATCCCTGACGAAATCGAATCATTCCCATGGGCTGGCCACCTCGGAACCAAGCTGATTAAACGCGTCTCCCAACAACTCGAAAAAGCTTCCACAACTCTCCTCTTCACTAACACTCGCTCACAGACAGAAATTTGGTATCAAGAACTACTAGACCAGAAACCAGAGTGGAAAAACCTCATCGCCATTCACCACGGATCCCTCTCCCGCGAAGAAAGAACCGAAGTTGAGACCAACCTCAAACAGGGATTACTTCGCTGCGTCGTCTGCACCTCATCTCTCGATCTTGGCGTTGACTTCTCCCCAGTTGAGCAGGTCATCCAAGTCGGTTCACCTAAAGGGATCGCTCGCCTCACCCAACGAGCTGGCCGGGCAGGACACTCCCCTAATCAAACCTCACACATCATCTGCGTCCCGACAAATGCCCTCGAACTCATCGAGTTCTCAGCAGCTCGAGACGCCTGGCACCGAAGAGAAATCGAATCCCGACCACTCCTCAAAAAACCGCTAGATGTCCTCGTCCAACATATGGCAACCCTCGTAATCGGTGAACCAATTTCTCCCAACGATCTAAAATCAGAAATTCTAAGCTCAGCTTCATACACCAGCCTCACCAATGCCGAATGGAGCTGGGCTCTCGGCTTCATCACAAATGGGGGATCACTTTCAAAGTACCCACAGTATACAAAAACTGAACTTCTAGACGACGGAAAGCTCCACCTCACAGACAAGCGGAAAGCACAGCTCCATCGCATGAACATCGGAACCATCACCTCGGACTCCGCAGTCTCGATCAAATTCGCCAACGGCCGAACGCTTGGCACTGTCGAAGAAGGGTTCGCCTCAAAGCTGAAACCCGGAAAACAATTTATCTTCGCAGGCAAACGCCTCGAACTCGTTCGCTTCTATAAACTCACCGCGACCGTCCGACCTGCAACGAAAGCCCATCGAGGTGAAGTCGCCATCTGGGGTGGTTCAAAAATGCCCCTTTCCTCCGAACTCTCACACGCCGTTGCTCGTAGCCTCCACTCTCCACCAACCTCACCTGAACTCAAAGCAGCTCTCCCAATTCTCGAAATCCAAAAATCTTGGTCATCCCTGCCCTCGAACAACGAACTCTTGATCGAATTCACTCGCACGCGCGAGGGCGATCACCTCTTCATCTACGCATTCGCTGGACGCTTGGTAAACGAAGGCCTCGGCGCCCTCACCGCCTTCAGACTCACTCGCCTTATTGACGAATCAATCAATGTCACGCAAAACGACTACGGCTTTTGCCTCAGTGCGCGACAAAACCTACCCCTCGACGAAAAGGTCCTGCGAAAAGCCCTCTCCACCGATCATCTTCTCGAAGACCTCATCGAATGCATGAACACCGCCGAAATGGCCCGCCGTCAGTTCCGCTACGTCGCTCGAGTTGCTGGCCTCCTGATACCCGATATGCCCGGCAAGCGAAAAGCGACCCGCGACCTGCAAGTTTCTGCCAATCTTCTCTTTGAAGTCTTCACCAAATACGACCCAGAAAATCTCCTCCTCGAACAATCACGGCGAGAAATCTTAGAGCAACAACTCGAACTCCACCGACTTCAATCCACCCTCAACTCCATCCAAGAACGTCCCTTTCAGCTCATCGAAACCAATCGCCTGACTCCAATGGCTTTCCCTCTCTGGGCCGATCGATTATCCGCCTTCCTCCCTGCTGGCGACGCAGCAACTCGGCTCGAGCGAATGCTTCTCGAACTCCAAAAATCATCAATATAAAAATCTTCACAAAAATCGGCCCTCTACAATGCCGCCGAATAGCCTTTACGGTAGAGAAGCCGCAGTAATATTTGCCAGACCAGAGCTGAAATCTTCCGCTTGATAGCTGAAAAAATAGGAATTTCCGCCGGGATTACGGCATCACTCGGAGTCGCCAAAAAATCGGTTCAGCAAGCTCGGGTAGCGTAATTTCCACTAAATCCGAGTTCTGTTGCGGGACAACTCTAATATTTCCCTGAGACGATGGAGGAATGATGACCGATGACCAATTTTTGAGATCAATCGAATACTCAAAGAACTGATCAAGTCCGTGCTCCCCCGAGACAAAGTGGCGATTGTAGGTGATGGTTTTGCGCCCGTCTGATAAAACCTCAAACTTAGGGAGAATAGAAGGAGAAGACCGCAGAGGGTCTCCCCCAAGAACCATTTCTATTAATCCGACAATTAAATAGACTCCAAAAGATGAGAATGTTAGATTGAAGCG
>JAHDGN010000590.1 GCA_020627645.1 Akkermansiaceae bacterium | reverse complement strand
GGGGCATTCCGACTCCGTCCAAGCTAGCAACATTCCGCGCATTTCTCTTCTGAACTCTGAGTTGATCGCCCTCCGAATGAGCCCACTGATAGCGAACAACTGCTTCCAAACGATCTTCGATCAAAAAACGCGAAGGCATGATCACCGCACCATAAACATCACCAACACTCGTCTGGCCATAAGTTCCGTTCAAGAACAGATCCCAACCTCCAAAACTTGTTGTGTAGGTGGTCGAAACAGCCCAGTCATAATCAAAAGCCGGATTCGCAACACCGGGGTCCTCATCGTGATAAATCGCCTGAAGATTCAAACTTCCTCCCGCGACTTCAAACTCCGCTCCCAACTGATAAGCGACCCCACCAGTCCAATCATTCCAACCCTCTGCAGACGTTTCAGTCGAATAAACACCAGCTAAGTATTCCACTCCACCCACTTCAGCTTTCAAGCGAGCTCCCGTCGCACGATCACCAGCAAAAAAGTTATTCAACAACGATCTCTCGATGGTCTTGATTTTCTTGGACGAGGTCATCTCCTCACCGCCAAAACCCACCTTATAACGACCATAACCAAGCTTCAATGCGTCGAAGCCGAAAACATCCTTCTTACCATACTCAACATACAACTCGTCCCAGCCATTGTAGCCAAGCTCGGTTCTACGGAAACCACCCTCCTCAAGATTCACACGGCCCACCGCCTTGAAACCATTCAAAAATTTCACCGACGCACCAACCCGCAGTCTCCTCAGCTCATCTCCATATCCCTCGAAATCCTGAGCACCAACCTCACCAGTCGAATAACCAAACTGATAATGCGCACGACCAAACAACTTCACCTCCTGAATAAAAGGATTCTCCTTGTTCTTGTAGATCTTACCCACGCTCTTCAATCCCCCACACCAATCTCCCAAATTTCCGGAGACTGCAGACCTCAAAGGACGCAAGGTGGCATCGATTCCCGATGACACCGCTCCACCCAATCCCTGCTCAACAGGAAAATCTTTAGCTGAAGAAACACCAGCAAGCCCCAATTGACTCCCAGTGACAACCAAT
>JAHDGN010000196.1 GCA_020627645.1 Akkermansiaceae bacterium | reverse complement strand
GAACACAATACCTCCCGCGACCTGGCACAAGACTCCTTCCTCGCCGCTTGGAATCACTGGGACAAATTCGACATCACCCGCGACTTCGCCTCCTGGATCCGAGGGATCATCCGCAACAAATGGCGCGAACACTGTCGCCGCCATGCCAAAACCACCTCCTGGACCGAAGAAGCACTCTCCGACCTCGAAGCCACGATCCAGTCACTCCCACAAAATGACTTCTTCGACAAACTCCAAAACTGCCTTGCAAAGCTCCCCCAGACCCTCGCCGACCCCATCCAAGCATTCTACTACCAAGGGCTGTCCTCCTCAGAAACCGCCCAAAAACTAAACACCTCCGAAAGCGCCACCCGAAAACGACTCCAACGAGCACGCGAAGCACTCAAAACCTGCCTCTCAACACAATAACGAAACTTTCAACCAACAAATCCACCATGAACCACGACGAAAAATACCTAGACGCCGTCCTCCAAGAGCACGCTCGTCATCAAAACCAACCCGACACCAACTTTCTCGAAGAACTCGAAAGAAAAATGAACGAAAACAAAACACCACATCCCATGAAAGACAAAGCAGCCAAAAGGCCATTCCCGATCCTCAAAACCAGCATCGCCGCCGCCCTCACCCTCGGTGCAGGCGCCACCGCCTTCCACTTCCTCTCACCTAATGAGGAACTCGTAGCCGCAAATACCAAAGAAGACGTGGAAGCTCCCAACCCTGTGGCAGGTGAGACCGTAGATGGGAAAAAAATCAGGACCCAATTACCTGCTGCCCCATCTTCATCAATGGCAAAGGTGATTAGTGCAACAACCGCCCAACACAATGGGGTGCCTGTGCCCGTGGTGGAAAATTCGCCCGCAGGCCGTGAAGCATTCTTCGCTTATAAATTAGCCTCTAGAGAGAGCCGGGGCGAAGCCTACGAAATTGACCTTCTTCAGGGGCATGGTGGTATCTACCCCCAAGATCTCTCAGAGGAATCTCATTCCTCTAACAAATACGGGGCCCTCACCGACCAACCCTTCCAATCTCCACTCAAATCTCCACTCTCCACCCTGTCCATCGACGTCGACACCGCCTCCTACACCAATATCCGACGCCTCATCAGTGACCGGTCATTGATCAATCGCGATGCCGTTCGAATCGAAGAACTCATCAACTACTTCAACTATTCCTACCCTCAACCCACCAGCCAGCATCCCTTCGCCATTCACACCGAAATCGCCTCCTGTCCGTGGAACGAAGAGCATCGTCTTGTCAAAGTCGGCATCAAAGGAAAAGAAATCAAAAACGACACCCGGAAAGCCGCTAATCTCGTCTTCCTCATCGACGTCTCCGGCTCCATGAGCTCACATGACAAACTCCCTCTTCTCGTCCAATCATTCGAAACCCTCCTTCGCCAACTCAACAAAAACGACCGTGTCAGCATCGTCACCTACGCCGGCCACGACTCCATTGCCCTCAAACCCACTGCCGTCGACGAAGACGGACGCACCGCCATCCGCAACGCGCTCAAATCCCTCTCCTCAGGCGGTTCCACAAATGGTGCTTCTGGACTCAAAACCGCCTACCAGCTCGCTAGCCAAAACCTCCTAGAAAATGGCGTCAACCGAGTCATCCTCGCAACCGACGGAGACTTCAACGTCGGCCCCACCAGCAACGACGGGCTGCTCTCATTGATCAAAACCAAAGCAGATAATCACATCTCACTCACCGTTCTCGGATTCGGCCAAGGCAACCTCAATGATCACATGATGGAAGAAATTTCCAACAAAGGAGACGGCAACTATTACTACATCGACTCTCTCCGTGAAGCCAACAAGGTCCTCCAACACGGAATCACCGGCACCATCGAAACCATTGCCAAGGACGTCAAAGTCCAAGTGGAATTCAACCCCGGCAAAGTCGCCCAATACCGACTCATCGGATACGCCAATCGCCGCCTCAGACCAGAGGACTTCAAAAACGACAAAGTAGACGCCGGAGACCTGGGAGCAGGACACACCGTCACCGCCCTCTACGAAATCATCCCTCACGGAGTAACTCCCACCCCAAAGACCCCAGAAAAAATTGACCTGAAATACCAGAAACCTACCGAAGGAGCTGCAAATCCCACCCCACCAGCAGACCGCTCAACCAAGGTGGCAATTGTCAACTCTCCAGAAACCCTCACCGTCAAAATGCGCTACAAACAACCAGACGGCGATACCTCAACCGAACTCTCGAGCCCCCTTACCGACAACGGTCAAAACTGGAAAAGCACCACGAAAGATTTCCAATTCGCTTCGTCAGTTGCCCTCTGGGGAATGATGCTCAGAAACTCAAAACACATCGGTAATGGAAATACCAAGATGATCCTAGATCTTGCCGAATCCGGCATCGACAAAGACCCCCGCGGCGACCGCTCTTCACACCTCGATCTTCTCCAAAAGTGGAAACAACAAAGACCTGCCTTAGATCAAATCAAAATTAAAGACTCTGAGCCTCAAAGAAAAAGTCAATGACATCATCATCAGCGAATCTGTCATAAGGAAGCCTCGTCAATGATGCGCTGCACCTCAGACTGTTTCAATCCAGTCACGGGCTTACCACGAAAAAACCCGCTCCCTTCAAGGAGCGGGTCTTTTATAATGATTCGCGAGTGTGCTATGACGCGAAATAGTTATTTCATAGTTAAATAAACACATCCGCCCATTTCATTCCAGTCAAAACCTCAACTTCTTTTCTCAACCTTTAAAAGTTCTAGGATTCGAGCCAACACTTCCTCTTCTGACATAATAAACGAATGGTCTGCTTGAAACACCTCAAGCCCATCCAATCCTTCCACTCTCCCACCATCCACCCCCACAATCCCATCGTTCTCCGCACCCAGCAACGCCTTAAAAAAAGGCATCCTCGGCTGACACCCCATCAAAACCATCACCTCCTGATCTTCCGAAAATCCGGGAACCTCACGCATCTTATCCGTCGACAAGGATAAACCACCTGGCCCTAACGCCATCTTTCCAAAGACCGAATCCTCTAGCCAATCCACAATCTCACTCCCCTGATTCGGAGGAGCCAACATCACCACTTTACCGGTCACCAGTTCGGGATACCTCGCCGCCAAATGCCTCAAAACCACTCCCCCCATCGAATGAGTCACAAAATGCGTAGGCTTCTCCGACCGCCCCACCTCCTCTGCCACCCAATCCACAATCTCATCCATTTCCTTGAAAAATGACCCATACGGCACATTCAAAGTCTCAAAACCCTCCTGATTCAAAAACCTCGCCACTCCCTCCATCGCCCACACACTTCGCCACAATCCATGCAATAAAACCACCCGATCACCCTCTCCTTCCAACCAACGGGACTGCTGCCCAGGGAGAGGTGGAATCAACAACTTCCATTTGTTCATAGATCATTAAGAGCATAGATCAAACCACCATCATAATCGATTAAATAAATACCTTCATCGATTCCCCTTCCTCCCCACCTCAAAACACTCTTTAATCAAAGCAACGAAAAAAATCCTCCCATGAACAACGACTTCACAAAAATCCTTCTCGAACAGTTTGGCGACCAAGTCGCTGGCAAGCTCAGTAGCCGCACCGAACTCTCACGCAAACAATCACTCGACGCGCTCGAATCCCTGTCACCCGTCGTTCTCGGCGAACTCAAAAGAAAACAAGAATCCGTCGGCCGCTCCGGAATGGAAGAGCTCCTCGCCGAAGCCGGATTCAGCGAAAACACTCCCGATGAAATGGACGACATCTTCGAACGAGGACTAGCCGGCGAGAAATCTCCCATCGAAGACATTTTTGATCAAAAAACTCAGGACTCCACCTCCGAAGCATTCTCCAAAAAATTTAATATCGGCGGAGGGATCGCCCGTAAACTTCTACCCATCCTTGCCCCCATCATCATTGGCATGCTCTTCAAACAGGGCCGCGGTGCGACCACTTCTAACCAGCGAACCCCGTCAGGATCCTCAAGCGGCCTTGGAGGCGGTATCGGAGCCATTCTCGATCGCGACGGAGATGGTTCCGTCATCGACGACATCGCCGGCATGATCCTCGGAGGAGGCGGCAGCCATGGCCAACAACGCCGCTCTGGAAGCGGACTCATGCGCATCATTTCCATGATTCTCTCTTTCCTCTTCCGGAGAAAGTAAGAGCCTTTATGCCTCTGTTTTGACGCCAATGGAAGGAAAGGTATTACTCACGCTCCAAAAGCCCCATCAATCTGCTCCTCATTTCCGGCGACAAGGCCGTTTCGCCAATGGCCTCACGAGCACCATCCACACCCAAGCTATTCCATGCTCGAACAGATCTTAACAAGGACTCTTCACGAGCTACCGGATCAACAATCTGGTCCGCCCATTTAAAAGCAGCCCTCGGCTCAAAGTTTACCATCTTAGTTACATACACTTGAGCAAGCACATCACGATCATCTCCCCCGGGCAAAGTTTCCATCCAATGACTTAATCCTTCAGGATCAAACCGCACCCACGACTCTGCAATGTTCTTGTAGGCACTCCCCCGTGCCTTATCCGACTTTATCTCAGGTGCCCACCGTGCTGCGCCCTCAAGATCCATCCTTGCCCTCTTTTGAGAAAAAGAGGCCACTGCCTCCAAAGGCACTTCGTTCCCCTGTTCTAGTCCACTTCCCTCTTGGAATAAAGATCGATAAAAATCTGCCCCCCTCTCACCACTCATAGAAGAAAGTAAAGTTCCCCAACTTCGCCTCGATCGCGCGCCGGAAGAGACATCACCCACTGTTCCGCTCTACCCGGATCCCGCAGTGCTAAATCACCCGCATATTCCCCTAAAATTTTCACCCGGGCACCGGCAGTCAAACCACCCTGAACTTGAGACCAAGCCAACCCCCATTTTTTTTCACCGAGAGATGACAAAATTCCCGCCAATGCATTTTCGCGAAGTTCAACCTCTCCAAGCGAGGTCGCCCAATCAAGGGCACCTTGATACCCCGTTAAAGATAATTTATGACCAACAACCTCAAAACAACGAGGATGAACCAAATCACTATTCGGTGAATCGATTGACTCGGAAAAAGAGTCTATCGACTTTTCCCCTCAATTTAAAGAGACATTCTGTCGAATCATTCTTCTCTGTTTCCTCCTGGAGGAACACGGTAAATCCGCTCTCTGGCTCAAGCCCTTTTGAAACCGCAAACCAGTCTATTAAATTGTTCGACCATTCATACTGTATTGGCTCATTCCGAGAATGTCCAAACTTGTGGAGAAGCCTGATTTGATCTCCAACCTTTTGAATTTTGATCTCAGATTCACCATCACCCGGAATAAGTCTTTGATATTGTAGAGCTGAATTCTTGCCAAAGAAAAAGCATTCTTCTTTTGACGAGATACTCGGAGCCGACGGCTCGGTGCGTTTTCATCCCCTTCCATCTCTTGCTCCCCTTCATCTGTAATTTCCGGTCCAATGACCTCCACTTCGCCCATTTCGAGAACCTCGTTATTCAAACGGTTTGGGCCGAGCAATTCAATTTTGACTCTTCTACCTTCAAGGTTAACTTCCCACGATTGAGTCCCATCAGGCTGGCCCGTGCGAACAAAGTAGTCTCGACTAACCAAGGCTAGGTCAGAGTCATCACCAAAAATACTGACGCGATAATTCGTCAGATACCGCCCATCAGAACTCGGCGTAATCTTGATCTCGGTAATCGGTCTGACTTTCCCAAGATCAACTTCCCACCATCCAAGCTCTGTGGCACCAGTCCTAGCAGCCGTTGTATTTCTTCCGTCCACCGCCAAATCAGGACCCCCCAAAATTATTCCCTCAATCTCCGAGACTGAACTCTGCCTGGCAACAACACCTGACTTCTGAGTCCAGTTCACCAATGTTGCATTCTGTGATGTATCAGGCGTCGAAATAACGACACCTCCTCCTCCGGGGCTATTTTCACGAGACAACACAGGCTGACGACCCATAATCTCCAGTTCTGCTAAAATTAGGAGACGACGAGATACTCCGTCCCACTCAAAATTATCTTGAAGCATCTCAACTTTCACAACTCTTCCAGTTACTTTTGAAAAACTCCACTTCTCGACCAAATCAACCGAGCTAGAGCCATCAGAATGAAAGTCTTGACTCAACAGAACTTCTCCAGAGGCACTCAGAATACTCACTCGGAAGTTCTTTAAGAGATTAGTATAATCATCTGTCCGATCGTGTATCCTAATCTCTTCGATTTCTCGGTCCTCCCCAAGATCCACTTGCAACCAGGTCTTATTTTGATTTCCTTTAGTAATATAAGTTACACTTCCACTATCAAAATCACTATTTGTATTCCCATCGATCGATACTGATGCATTCCGTTGATAACTCCCATTGTCAGTCGCACTCTGTGTCGCCACCACACCTGGCTCCTGAGTCCAGTTCACCAATGTTGCATTCTGTGATGTATCAGGCGTCGAAATAACG
>JAHDGN010000195.1 GCA_020627645.1 Akkermansiaceae bacterium | reverse complement strand
GGAAGGCTCGAGTGATGAGGTCTTTGTTTGATTCTTGAGTGAGGAGTTGGGTTGCTAGTTGGCGAGCAGCTTCGGTGAAGGTAGGGTCATTAAGGAGGGTGAGGGCTTGAAGGGGGGTGTTGCTTTTAGCCCTTTCGGGTGAGCATTCTTCACGAGCTGGGGCGTCAAAGTTTTTGAGCATGGGGTGGAGGAAGGTTCTTTGCCAGTGTGTATAGATCCCCCGGCGGTATTGGGCGGCTCCGGTCGATGGATGATATTTCCTTCGGGGGAAATTGAGGTGTCGATAGTATCCGACTGGTTGATAAGGTTTGACGCTTGGGCCTCCAATCGAGGGGTCGAGAAGGCCGGAAAGTGAAAGGGCGTTATCTCGGATGAGTTCGGCTGGAAGACGAAGTTGGGATTGTCGAGCTAGGAGACGATTGTGGGGGTCTTGAGAGATGAGGTTGTTCTTTGGGGTGCTGGTTTGTTGGTAGGTTTTTGAACTTACGATTGTCCGAACAAGGTGTTTGACGGACCAATTGTTAGAGGTGAATTCGAGTGCAAGCCAGTCGAGGAGTTCGGGGTGTTTTGGGTATTCGCCTTGGTAACCAAGGTCTCCGAGGTTGTTTGAGAGTCCGGTACCAAAGAAGTGGGCCCAAAGGCGGTTGGCAAAGGTTCGGGCGGTGAGTGGGTTGTCAGGAGAGGCGATCCATTTGGCGAGGTCGAGTCTGGTGGTGCCATGAGTTTCGCCATTTGTTAGAAATGCAGGAGGTTTGGCGGTGACAAATTTGCCGGTTTTGTCGGTCCAGTCTCCTCGATGCAAGAGTCGGATGGGGCGAGGCTTTGCTGAGATGGTGGCAGGGACAGATGGGAGGGAGTTGATAAAGGATTTTCTTTGGTTTCGGAGTTGGTTGAGTTTTTTTCGATGGGGTCGTTTATCGTCTGTTGCTTCGTTGACGACTCTTTCTTGGTCGGCGACCTTTTGATGATGCTCTGCTAGAGTTTGTTTTTGTCGCTCATCTGCGATGAAAATGATGGGCCCAAATTCTCCAAAAAAGATGTCGGGTTGGGCGTATTTTTGGGTTTCTTCTTGGTAACTTCCGACATGGGTGTAGGCGCCTTTTTCGAGGATGTCGCTAAAGTAGGCCGCCATTGAGTAAAAATCTTCGGCGGTAAATGGATCGAATTTATGATCGTGGCATTCGGCGCAGGCGAGGGTCGACCCGAGGAAGGCTGATGAGGTGGTGCGGACTCGTTCAGCTTGATATTTGGCGAGGTATTCAGCGTCTTGGATTCCACCTTCTTTGGAAACCTGGTTGAGCCGGGAAAAGGACGCAGCGATGCGTTGTTGCAGGGTGGGGTTGGGAAGGAGATCTCCAGCAAGTTGTTCGGTAATAAACTGGTCGTAGGGGAGGTCGTTGTTGAAGGAGTTGATGACGTAATCACGGAATGGGGAAGCGTTTCGGTCGTTGTCTCCGTGGTATCCAACGGTGTCAGCGAAGCGAACGAGGTCGAGCCATTGGGTTGCCATGCGCTCACCGAAGTGGGGCGATGCTAGAAGGTTTTCGATCGTCTGCTTAAGGGCCGTTTCTGGATTGGTATGCCAAGCGTTTTGGAATTGTTCGAGTTGTGTTGGTGTTGGAGGGAGGCCGATGAGGTCGAAGTGGAGTCTGCGAAGCAGAGTGACGGGTGGGGCTTGGGGAGAGGGGGCGAGGTTTTGTTTTGTGAGCGAGTGAGAGACGAGAGAGTCGATGGTTTGTCCAGAGGTTCGTTTGGCGGGCGAGTAGGCCCAGTGAGGTTCATATTCGGCTCCTTGTTTGATCCAGCGAGAGAGGAGGTCCTTTTGTTCCTTGGTGAGTTTTTTATGACTCTTGGGAGTGGGCATGATCTCGTCTGGATCAGTGGAGTAGATGCGATTGACGAGTTCGCTTTTTTCGGGATGGCCTGGTTTGATGGCGGCTAATGCTTCGTCGCGGATATCGAGCCGGAGGCCTGCCTCGCGTGTTTCGGGGTCGGTTCCGTGGCAGAAGAAGCAGTTATTCGATAGGATGGGAAGAATATCGCGGGCGTAGCGAATTTCTTCGGCCGGAAGTGGCAGAGCGAGCAACGAGATGAAAAGGAGGCGAAGCATGGTTTTAGGAAACGATGTCTTTGACGACGTGTGCGTGTTCGACGCCAGTGATTTTTTGGTCGAGGCCTCGGTATTGGAAGGTGAATCGGTTGTGGTCAATCCCAAGTTGATGAAGAATGGTGGCGTTCAGGTCCCGGATGTGGACTGTTTCTTCGGGCTTTTCAACGCTCCAGCAATAGTCGTCGGTGGATCCGTATACGCCGGGCTTGATTCCTCCGCCAGCCATCCAGATTGAGAAGGCTCGGCCGTGGTGGTCTCGTCCGGCGGTGGGTGAGCCGATTGCTCCTTGAGAGAATGAGGTGCGTCCAAATTCACCGCCCCAGATGACTAATGTTTCATCGAGGAGGCCTCGTTGATCGAGATCATTGACGAGGGCTGCTGAAGGTTGGTCGGTGTCTTTGCATTGGCGGGGGAGTTGGAGGTCGAGGGAGACGTGTTGGTCCCAGCCGCGGTGGAAAAGTTGGACGAAGCGAGTGCCGCGTTCGATCAGGCGTCGCGCGAGTAGGCAGTTTGCGGCGTATGAGCCGGGGCGACGTGCTTCGGGGCCATACATATCAAAGATGTCGTCTGGTTCATCCGAGAGGTCGGTTAGGTCGGGGACGGAGGTTTGCATCTTGTAGGCCATCTCATAGGCGGAGATGCGGGCTGCTGTTTCGGGATCGTCGGCGTGGGTCTGGAATTTTTGGTTCAGGGCAGCGAGGGTGTCGAGTTGAGACCGTCTTTGGGAGCGGGAAATGCCGGTTGGGTTATCAAGGTAGAGAACGGGATCGGCTCCGGCTCGAAGGAGGACACCTTGGTGCTCGGAGGGAAGGAATCCGGAGCCCCAAAGGCGTGAGAAGATGGGCTGTCCTGGGTTCTTTCCGGTGCCTTGGGAAAGGAGGACCATGTAGGCGGGGAGATTTTCGTTTTCAGATCCGAGCCCGTATGAGAGCCACGCGCCGAGGGAGGCGTTGCCTAGTTGCATGGAGCCGGTATTGATGAGGGTGACGGCGGGGTCGTGGTTGATGGCCTCAGTGTGCATTGACCGGATGAGGCACATTGGCGATTTTTTGGGTGTAGGGAAGAAGGTTGGAGAGCCAGATTCCGGCGTCTCCGCATTGAGTGGCTTCGACGGTTGGTCGGACGATCGGAAACTTTCCTTGTCCGGCGGTCATGCCGGTGACGCGTTGCCCGTCTCGGACTTCGGGCGGGAGTTCTTTTTCGTGGTTTTTGAAGATGGAAGGTTTTGCGTCAAAGAGGTCAACGTGAGAGGGACCTCCGGATTGGAAAAGGTAGATGACGCGTTTCGCTTTGGGCGCAAAGAAGGGGGAGTTGATGGCTCGGCCTTTCGCGAGGTCGTTGAGCATGGCGCTCAAGGCAACGGCGCCGAAAGAATTACCAACTGTGCCGAGAAAAGCGCGCCGGTTGAAGAGAGTGGGTAGATCGGTCATGGTCTTTGACTAGTTGCGGGTGATGACTTCTGAAAGGTTGATGAGGAGTTGGCAGGTATTGGTCCAAGCAGCGTGCTGAGCGAGAGGAAGCTCGGCGCGAGGGGTGTCTCCGATGGAAAGGAGAGAAGCTGCGGCGGCTTCATCGTTTCGATATTTTTTGGTTTCGCGGCTGAGGGATTCGAGAAGGATCTGTCGTTCCTCGTTGGTCGGTTTTCTTGAGGCGATGTGTTGGAAGGCGGAGGTGAGCCGGGCTGAGTCGTCGGGGTGATTTTCTCTGAGAACTCTGCTGGCAAAGAGGCGTGAAGCTTCGATGAACTGAGGGTCATTGAGCAAGACGAAGGCTTGAAGTGGAGTGTTTGTCGATGAGCGGTCTGAGATGCAGATTTCGCGATTTGGAGCATCGAATGCGGCCATGGATGGTGGGGGGAGGGTTCGTTTCCAGTAGGTATATAGTGACCGCCGGTAGAGTTTTTCTCCTCGGTGGCGGGTGTATGTTTGTGCGGTGGCGGGAGTGGATCCGTAGTGTGAGACTTGTCTCCATAGGTCGCCAGGGTGGTATGGTTTCACAGAAGGCCCTCCTAGGCGTTTGACGAGAAGGTCGGAGACAGCGAGGGCTTGGTCTCTGATATGTTCGGCCGGAAGCCGAAAGCGAGGGCCTCGGGTGAGGAGGGAATTTGCGGGGTCAAATTCGCGCAGAGAGGGGGTTGTCTTGGAAGATTGCTGGTAGGTTTTTGAGGTGACGATGAGTTGAATGAGTTCTTTGACGTTCCAGCCGGATTCTTGGAAGCGGACGGCGAGATAGTCGAGGAGTTCGGGATGAGTCGGGTAGGTTCCTTGGGATCCGAAATCGGCTTGAGTGGTGACTAGGCCTTTCCCAAAGAAGATGGCCCAAATGTTATTCACGGCAACTCGAGCGGTGAGGGGGTGATCGGGGCGGACAAGCCAGTTGGCAAGATCGAGTCGAGTTGCGGTGGGATCGATTCGTTTATTTCCTTTGAGTGGAGGAAGGATGGCTGGGGTTCCAGGTTGAACTGTGTGTTTGGGCATGGCGTAGCTGCCGCGTTCGAGGAATTTTGTTTCCCGTGGCTTTTTAGAATGGTTCATCACGAGAATGGAATGCTTCCGGTTGAGGGTGCGGAGGCGATCGTTTAGGTTGGCGATGCGATCACGCAAGCGGGCTTTGTGGGGAGAGGTCTTCTGGAAGTGAGAGGTGATGAGGTTTGCTTGATCCGGGGTGCGTTCTGAGGGGGCAATTTTAAGAGCATCGATGACTTCCTGGGGATGGGGGCTGTCGGTGTCATTGCCGGTGAAGAGTTCGATGGTGAAATTGGCGGGTGACCATCCCCGTCTGTTGACGAAAACGAGTTCGGTGACCATGAAGTTAGCGGTTGTTGGATCGATGGGGGTTTCGAAGGTGTAGGTGACATGTTGTTGGTTGTTGAGAGCAGTGTCCTCGGGAACCCAGCCGTTGCTTGGGCTTGGGTCGGCAAGTTGTCTCGGGTGATATCTTTGGTGGTGGTTTGAGGCGGTGAGCAGTGAAGGTTGAATGATGGAATTGTGATCGATGTTGCTGACGGGAATTTCGGAGAAGCATGGGGAGATGGTGTTGAGGAGGAAGGTTCCCTGTTTCCCTCCGTATCCGAGTTTACCGTTTTTGCCGGGTCTGAAGGTGACGCGAAGGCCATGGATGGGTGGGCAGTTGTCGGGGATGCTGGTGCTGATGTTGTAGGCTGAGAAATCTCCTGAGGTGACGTTGATGGAGCGTTTGTCTGGAGCTATTTTAAATCGGTTTGGGTTGCCGTTGGGAGCTGTAATATCGAGGTGGTCGACGGGAATGATTTGGAAACCCTTTCCGCGTTGGGCTTCTTCGGCGAGGAGTTGTTTTTCCCATTCTGATTGAGCAGTGGGAGCGGGCGAGTTGAGTTGGGTTTGGAGGCGTTGGAGTTCGTTGTTGATCTGTTCGGTTTCACCTTCGTTGAGTAATGGTGATTTGGCGCGAATTTGTGGGTGGGCGTTTCGGCCGGCGTTGCCATCGAGACCACGGTCGTCGAGGGTGTTGAAGAAGGCATAGAGTTGATAGTATTCTTCTTGGGAGATTGGGTCATATTTATGGTCATGGCATTGGGCGCAGGAAGTGGTGAGTCCGAGGATAGATTCGCCAAAAGTTTTCACTCGGTCGGCGGTGTAGTTGACGAGGTTTTCCTCGGGGATGGTGCCCCCTTCGTGGGTGATGGAGTGATGGCGATTGAAAGCGGTGGCGATTTTACTTTCGTCAGTGGCATTCGGGAGGAGATCGCCCGCGATTTGTTCGACGATAAATTGGTTGTAGGGTTTGTTGGAGTTGAAGGCGTTGATGACATAATCTCGCCAGAGCCATGCGTGACGACCGCCATCGATGGAGTATCCGTTGGTGTCAGCGTAGCGTGCGGCGTCCATCCAGGGCAGAGCCATGCGTTCACCAAAGTGGGGTGAGGCGAGAAGTCGGTTGATGTGTTGCGGGATGTTTTGGTGTTTGAGGTCTTTGAGATGTTGAGAATCGGGAGGGAGTCCTGTGAGATCGAAAGAAAGGCGACGGAGGAGTTCCCAGGGTTGAGCGATGGGTGACAGGGTGCGATTGTGTTTTTGGAGTTCGTGAGCAACGAACTTATCAATGGGATGATCGTGATTTGGTTGGTTGGGAGGGGTTGGTTTGCGAGGTGTAAGGTAGGCCCAGTGGCCTTGGTATTCGGCGCCCTCGAGGATCCAAGTTTTTAGGGTTTTGATTTGGGATTGAGAGAGGGGTTTGTGGAAATCGGGTTGGGGCATGATGGTTTCTGGATCGGTCGAAGACACACGAATCCAGAGTTCGGATTTTTCGAGATTTCCGGGAGTGATCGCAGGTTTTCCGGAGGAGCCTCCTTTTTT
>JAHDGN010000194.1 GCA_020627645.1 Akkermansiaceae bacterium | reverse complement strand
GGCTTTCCCAAAAATATTCTCGGGCGATTTTGTGAGATCTTTTGGACACCCATGATGAGTGATCGAGGCCGGTTTCTTTTGAGTGCTATCTGTTTTAGAACCCTCTCCAGAGGTTTTGGATCCGGCGTGCGTTGTGGAGGGTGTCGGCGGTGTCCCGGACGGTATTTGTGACGTTGCGGCGTTTGACGCTTTCTGAGTAAACGGCTCGGTCTTCGACGTTTTTCTGTCTTTGGAACTGAGCGTTTTCGGCTTGGGAAATGAAGCCGTCACCATTGTAGTCGGCTTGATTTTGAGCGGTGGACATGGATGCGCAGCTGGTGAGAGCTGCGATTGGTATGAGCGCGACTAGTTTTTTCATGGTGCTGTGTTTTTGTTTTTTGGGTTAAGATTTTTAGAAACCGAGTCCTCTATGGTAACGGGAGGGGTAGCCTGAGCCAAAACGTGAGCTTCCGTTTCCATAGTTGGCAGCATTTCCGGCATTGATGGCATCGCCGATGGAGTTGGGGTCGGGGGTGACGGGAGCCTGTCTTTCGATTGCTTCTACGTTGCCGGTTCCTTGAACGTTAGGTGTGCAAGAAGGGAGGGCCAAGGTGAGAATTCCAAGGAGTGCGATGAGTGCGTTTTTCATACACTGAAAGATATGACACGCTTTTGCTCAGAGGTGAAGGAAAGAGGGGGCTTTTTTGTTTTCTTAGGTATCAAGATCGAAAGCGGTGTGAACAACACGAGCGGCGTCTTCGATTTGTTCTTCTTCGACGGTGACTGAGATTTTGATTTCGGACGTGGTGATCATGCCGATATTGATTCCGGCCTCTCCAAGAGCTGCGAACATTTTGGAGGCGACACCGGTGTGGGAGCGCATTCCGATTCCGACGCAGGAGAGTTTGGCGATGCCGGCCTCGGTTTCGATTGAGGAATTTCCTCCAAGTTCGTCGAGTTCGATGAGAGCGGGCTTGAGAGCTTTCTGAGCGCGACCGAGATCGCTGGTGTGCATGGTGAAGGAGTGGCGAGCAAGACCGTCATGTGCGATGTTGGAGACGATCATGTCGATGTTGACCTCGGCTTCGGCGAGGGAGCCCAGGATCTTAGCTGACATGCCCGGCGTGTCGGGGATTCCGGTGATGGTGACGCGGGCTTGGGAGCGTTCGATGGAGACTCCTCGGATGACGACTGATTCCATGGCTTCGTGTTCTTCGGTAACGATTGTTCCGGGGTTTTGGTTGAGAGATGATCGGACTTCGAATTTGACTCCGTATTTTTTGGCGAATTCGACGGAGCGAGACTGCATGACTTTGGTGCCGACAGAGGCGAGTTCGAGGAGTTCGTCGTATGAGATTTCGGGGAGTTTTCGAGCTTTTGGGACGACGCGGGGGTCGGCGGTGTAGACGCCGTCGACGTCGGTGAGGATTTGGCAGAGATCGGCCTTGATCGATGAGGCGACGGCGATGGCGGAGAGGTCGGATCCGCCTCGGCCAAGAGTCTGGATGAGTCCTTTGGGGTTGGTTCCTTGGAAGCCTGCCACCACGATGGTGTAATCGTCTTCGAGGTATTCTTGGATGAGTGAGGGGTCGAGGGATTCGATGCGGCCACGGGTGTGAGAGCCGGAGGTGGTGATTCCGGCTTGGCGGCCGGTGGCGGAAACGGCCTTGATGCCGATTTCGTTGAGGGCGATGGTGAGGAGGGCGATGGATTGTTGCTCTCCTGAAGAGAGGAGGACGTCCATTTCCCTTTCTGAGGGATTCTCCGAGATTTCCTGAGCGGTGCTAATGAGTCTGTCGGTGACTCCTCCCATGGCGGAGATGACGGCAACGACTTGGTGTCCTTGGTCGCGTTGTTCTTTGATGCGATTGGCGACGTTACGGATACGATCGATGGTGCCGACCGAGGTTCCTCCGTATTTTTGGACGATGAGTGCCATGTTTCTTGAGGGAATAGGCTAGGGATTTGACGATGGCAAGGGGGTTATCGGTTATTAGCGATCAGGGGTGATGGGGAGGTTTTAAAGATTTTCGATTCTGAAGACGGTGGGTCGGTTGGTGAGGCATTCGAGTGCTTCGACTTCGGTGAGGGCTTTTTTAAGGGTTCCGAAGGAGCATTTGTGGAGGAGAAAGACCATTTCGAGGAAATCTGCATCGGGGTTATCGGGGTCGACTGGGGAGTGGGTGCCGGAGATGCCGATTTGATGTTTGGCGAGAATTGAGGCGACGTCTGCGATGACGCCGGGTTGGTCGGTGACAGAGAAGCGAACGTAGTATGAAGTTTCGGTTTCTTCGATAGGGACGAGGGTTCCTTTTGCGCTGTGGGGAAGGAATCCGCGATCTGGATTGGTGTTTCGGCAGGCTTCGATGATGTCAGAAACGACAGAAGAAGCGGTGGGGCCTTGTCCGGCGCCTTGGCCGTAGAAGAGTGAGTCGCCGAGGTAGTCACCTTTGACGGCGACGGCATTGAAGACGCCGTTGACGGAGGATAGAATGTGGGTTTTGGAGAGGAAGGATGGTTGGGTGCGGATTTCGATGGACCCGTTTGGGGAGAGGCGAACGAGGGAGAGGAGTTTGACAGAATATCCGAGATTTGAAGCGAATTGGATATCGAGCGGGGTGATTTTTTCGATTCCTCGAACGTAGACGTCTTGATGGTTAATGAGGAAACCGTGGGCGAGGGATCCTAGGATGATGGCTTTGTGTGCGGCGTCCCATCCGTTGACGTCGAGGGTTTCGTCTGCTTCGGCATATCCGAGTTCTTTGGCTTCTTTCAGGGCTGTTGGGTAGTCGAGGCCGGCCTCGGTCATTCGTTCGAGGATGTAATTAGAGGTTCCGTTGATGATGCCAGCGATGGATTGGATTTGGTTGCCGATGAGGGATTCTTGGAGCGCTTTGATGATGGGGAGTCCTCCAGCGACGGCGGCTTCGAAGTGAATCGGGGTTTGGTTTTCGCGGGAGAGTTGAAACGGGCCCTCGTTCGGCGAGAAGGGCTTTATTTCCTGTGATGACGGTTTTTCCGGCTTTGAGAGCGGATGCGACAAGGTCAAAAGCGGTGGTGGTTCCTCCGATGAGTTCGACAATGATGGAGATGTCTGGACCTGAGACGAGTTCGTCTAGGTTGGTGGTGAAGAGGTGGGTGGGGGAGTTTTCTGGTCTGGCTTTAGATGTGTCTCGGATGGCGATTTTTTTGATTTCGGGAAGGGCGATTCCGTTGGAACGAGCTGTAATGAGGGGGGATTTTTCTTGGAGGATTTTCCAGATCCCACGGTTCCGAATCCGGCGAGTCCAATGCCTGTGTTTTTTTGGTTCACGAAGGAGAAATAAAGGGGGATGGGGCTAGAAAACAGAAAAAATCGGGAAGATCGTTGAATTGAAGGACGCCGAGATTACGTTATATTCAGGGAGATGTCGGGAGAATATTCGTGGGAGATTGGTTCGAGCACCTACACGCCGCCGCAGCGTGAGGGGTTGGGGTGGTATGTCTTGGTGGCTGTGGTTTTGGCATTGGCGATCCACGTGGGCCTGTTGATTTTCTTGGGTGGTCAAAATTATCATCCATCTGTTCGGGTGGTTGAGGAAACCTATACGGGGCCAATGAGACTGGAGGTGATGGAGGAGGATGAGAGAGATTTGGTCGCGGAGGAACCACCTGAGGAGGTGGTGGAGAAGCCTGAGGATGTGAATGAGGCATTGATGGAGTTGGAGAATTTAGATGTGGATGTGGCGAGCACGATTGAGGAGGCTGAGGTGCCGAAGTTGAAGATTGAGAAGCCAAAATTGGCTGGGGCTGAGGATGGTGATTTAGAGCAATTGGTGGTGGGGAGTGGTGGGAGTCCTGAGATTCCTGATCCTGGGAAAGTGGCGATTGATTTTCCAGATGCGAAGGAGGGGCAGATTGTGACGGATCTTGGAGCACCTTTGTCGGATGTTTTAGATCCTGACGCCTTGTTGAATGATTTGGGCAATCGCAAGGGAGCTGGTGGGGATTCGGAATCTGGGGTGTTGGATGGTTATACTGGATTGGACGAATATGCGAAAATGTCGCCGGGGGATTTGCAGCGAAATAAGGCGTCGATTGGGAGTGATTTGTTATTTGAGTTTAACAGTTCGACATTGCGGGACGATGCGCGGTTGACTTTGTTGACGGTGGCGATGTTGATTGACCGGAATCCTGGAATGTATTGTTGGGTGGAGGGGCATACGGATTTGTTCGGGAGCGATGATTTTAATGAGCGATTGTCAGCAAGGAGATCTCAGGCGGTTAAAGATTGGTTGGTGAGGGCTTTAGATTTGGATCCAAAGTTTATTGTGGTGCGAGCGATGGGCAAGAGTGTGCCGGTCGTGGTTGAAGGGGATCGTGATGCGCAGGCTCCCAATCGTCGTGTTGATATCAAGATGAGGAAGACTTTACCTCCGGTGGTGGAGAGGCCTGTGAGAGTGGTGCCGGGGAAGGCGGTGGTTGTTCCTGAGGATGAAGAGAGTGAGGGGGAGGAAGAGATTCCTAAAGCTGAGCCGGTTGAGGAGGAAATCCCGGTGGCGGTTCCGGTGGACTGATGGGAGTTGGTGGTTGTGTTTGGCGGTGGTGTTTCCGGGAATTGGGGTTTTCAGGCGGTGGGTGGTTTAGTAGGTAGGAGAGGTGCTTTCGGTTTTAGATGATCCTGTCCGGTGGAATGCGGTGTTGGGTTTTGATTTTGATGATACCTTGTTGATGAAAGGGGGGGAGGGAGTTGTGGGAGCGTTTTTTGAGAAAATTAGAATTGTTCGTTCGGACTACGGGGCTGCTTGGGGAATTGCGACGGGGAGATCGTTGCCTCATTTGGTTGAGGGGATGACACGGGAGAGGTTTCCATTTTTGCCAGATTTTGTGGTGGCAAGGGAGCGGGAGATCTTTTTCCCGGGTCAATTTGGTAGATGGGTTCCACACGATGAATGGAATCGAAATTGTGAGAAGTCGTTGGGTCGTTTATTTCGGAAGAACAAGCGGGTGTTGAAGCGGGTGAGAAAATTTGTTGAAGAGGAGACTGGTGGTGAGTGGGTTTCACAGGAGGGCGATGCGGCAGGAATTGTGACTCGAACGGAAGAAGAAATGGATCGGGTTGTTGTTTTGATCGATGAGCTTGGGGCAGGAGGAGATCTGACCTATGAGAGGAATTCGATTTACTTGAGGTTTAGCCATCGTGGGTTTTCTAAGGGGACAGGTTTGTTGGAGGCGGCGGGGCGTTGGGGGATTGGGAGGGACCGGATCTTGGCGGTGGGTGACAATTATAACGATTTTAGTATGTTGGCTGAGGAGGTGAGTTTTGGATGTGGTTGTCCGGCGAATGCGGTTCGAGAGGTCAGAGAGTTTGTCTCTAAGAGAGGCGGGGTGGTGGCTCGAGAAAGTGCGAGTGCTGGGGTGGTGGAGGTGTTGGATTCGTATTTTGAGTGATGTGGGCTGAATTGTTGGTGTTTGGATTGATTGTGTTGGCTGGTCAATTTAGTCCGGGACCTGACATGATGTTGCTGACCCGAACGGCCTTAGCTGAGGGGGCTAAAGCAGGGACGTTGATGGTTTTTGGGATCGTTTGTGGTCTTGCGGTGCATGCGACGGTTGCGATTGGCGGAATGGCGAGTTTGATGGCAAGCGGAGGGGTGCTATCTCAGGTGGTGTCGATTTTGGCGGCGGGGTATTTGGTTTGGTTGGCGGTGGGGATTTTACGAGGGGGAGAAACCAATTCGAATGGGGTTGATGGTCTTAAGAGGGGGGCTTTCTCTCGAGGGTTGATGTTTAACCTGCTGAATCCGAAGGTGGTTGTTTTTTTTGGTGGAGTGGTTGTTTTTGGCGGGGGATCGAGGTCCGTGGTGGCCTTTCGCGTTATGGTTCGCGATTGTTGGGAATGGATTGGTGTTTTGGTGGCTTTGGGTGATGGTTCTGCAGGTCCGAGCGGTTAGAGAGGGATATCAACGAATCGGGCATTGGGTTGATCGGTTGTTTGCCTGCGGTTTGATTTTTTTGGCGATAAGGATTGTTGTACAACAATTTGCTTAGCGAAGATGTTGAGCTCAAATTTTCTAGATTCTCTTTCGTAGGGGTCTTGAAGGGGAAAGGGATGGGGTGCCCTTCAGTGGTCTTATCGTTGTTGGAAATAAGATCGCCTCCTGAAGGGCTTGTTTTTAGGCACTCAGATCATTTTTTGAGGCGCTAAAGTGATCGATTAATAAGCAAGATCGACGATGTCGATTTTGATGTTCACAAGGCTGGATCGAATACTGAGGACATCGTTTCTGCGAGAACTTCTCCAGTTTCGAAATAAGTAGTCATCAATGAGATCAATTGCTTCCTCAATGTGAGGGAGCGCATTTTTTAGGGCCTGGTCTGGTAGGGTGTTCCTTGCTCCCGCATCCATGGCTTGTGCGGCTTTCTGTAGTTCACTTACTGCAGATTTGATTTTGGAATGATTGATTCTTGAGAATGATAAATCGAATGCGGCAATGAAGAGGTCATCGTTTATTGTCTGTAGTCGGGGAATGGGAGAAAAACCCTCGCCTTTAGGCGAAGACT
>JAHDGN010000193.1:436-6588 GCA_020627645.1 Akkermansiaceae bacterium | reverse complement strand
CTTTCCCAAAAATATTCTCGGGCGATTTTGTGAGATCTTTTGGACACCCATGGCTATAAATGAAACCAGAAACGCTTCTTAATTGAAATAGAGCCGAAGCCTCACTCGCTCAACAAACAGAACCAAACCCCACTCATCTCCCCTAACCTCAACCAACGATTCTTTCCCCTTCCGACCACCCCCCAAGAAATGGAGCTCAACGAAAATAGTTTCTAAAGCTCTCCCAGTCTTGACCAACTCCCGCCAGATCCTCATCCACCATCGCCGATAACTCCGCATTTGGACGGATCGCTAAATCCTTTTTCATTTTCACCAAGCGAGCCAAATAACGCTGCCGCATCTTCTCCAAACCCGTCTCGTATTTCGTCCTCACCTCCTTCTGCTTACGCAAGATGCGATCGTGCAGTCGCCCGACCTCGACCGGATAGCCATCGACACTGAGGCCATTTCCAAAATCTCCACTCTCAGGCACCATCTCAGCCAAGCGATTCATCTCACCTCTCCAACGGTCCTGATTCGTAGAACTCTGCTGACGAAACCACGTTTTTGCAGAACTGAGAAACTGCTCCCTCGTTAGTTTTAACCCTGTCGTCACCGTTTTTTCCTGCTTGGCCACACTACGCTTCGCAATACTCCTCATCTTCTCCAAATCAGCCTTCGTCATCTTTTTCGCGCCAGGCTGACCACTTTCTTCAACCCTCCGTTCCCTATCCTTGCTCCACTCAATCAAATAACCAACCGCCCCACCCTTCCGAGGAGAAACGTCATCCCAACCAAGATCCTCTCCCTCACCTCGTAAAAAACGTATCGCACTCTCATTAGGTCCCCCATCAGGGCTTCCAGGCTTCCACAGCGGCTTCACCATCTTCTCCCCACTCGCCCACCCCCACTCACCACCCTCCAAACGGCCACCCAACCAAACCGACTCTCCTGGCTTAAGCGCTTCCTCTAAATAATCGTTGATGAATCGCCCCTCCAGACCATCAGAAGCCACAGCAAGATGACCATCCACCGCGCCCGCTGCCAACTCCGCATCAGGCCAAGACAATTCCTCATAAATCATCAAATAGACCCGGTTCTTGAAGGCAATCGAAGTCGGCGGCCAATTTGGCGTTGGCGTATCCAATGTTCCCACCAGACGATCGAGCTGCTCTTCCATTGACCCTGGATTCGAACCATCTTTCATCCACTGAATAACAAATGGTCTTTTTTCAGCACCATTCGCAGCTCTCAAAACCCCAGTCTGCCTCAAAACAGCACAGTTCCCCAAACTCGTTCCCAAATCGTCATACTTCCACTTCCTCCCATTCACCCATGCCCATCCATCTCGACCCTGAGTTCCAGCTCCCAACCAAATACTCTCATACTCATCCCCCATTCGAGAAGTCAGCACATCCAAGTCACCACGATTCACCGGAGCAACCAAATGCCCGCCATGCTCCATCGCAAACTTCGCAGCTCCAGACCATGTCATCGGCTCATTCACAAAAAACAGAACATCATAAGGACGATCAACCGATCCCCGCGGAAAATCATTTCTGATCCCTTTCGACAATTGTCCTTTCAGCTCAGCCAACAACTCCATCGGGCTTTTTGCCGCCTCAATCGCCTCCTTCTTTTCTTGCTCCAAATTAGCTGCTGCTCGTCTTGCCGCTTCAGCCTTCTGCTTTTCGATCAACTCCCGGTTCTTTTCCTCCGAAATCCTCTGCTTTGCATCCCACTCCATCTGCTCCTGACGCTTCCTCTTGTCCTCCTCCGCCTGTTGAGCAGCGTCTTTCTCCATCTTGTCCTGATAAATCCCCCACACAAAGATCACCGCCGGGATCAAAGCTGCAATAATGACCAAATTTCGAATAATTGGCCACGCGCCACCTTTCGTCGATGTCGACACGGGTGCCACTTGTGCCGGAGCCTCCCCACCTTCTGAAGCTGAAGCCACCGCAGGAGTGACCGGTCTCGGCGCACTTTCCTCACCATCACCCTTCGGAGGCAAAGGGACTAATTTGGGCCTCGCAGCCCCTCCCTGATCTCCCGTCGAGACCGTCGTCAACCGCCTCTTTACCGGAGTCGCCGTTTTCACAGTCCTCCGAACTCCAGTTTTAACCGTCTTCAGTCCCCCGCCATTTTGCAACCTCTTTAAAATTTGCTCCAAATCATCTGCCAACTCGCCAGCATCCTGGTAGCGTGCCTCAGGATTTCTCCTCGTCGCCTTCCGGAAAATCGGATCCAACCTCATATCACACTTCGAAACTTTCGAAGGCGGACTCGCGGGTTGCTCAGGCATTTTGCCCGTCAAAAGTTCATACAAAATCACCCCCACCGCAAAGATATCCGATGGCACACCAACGGTCTCCGGATTCGAAACCACCTCAGGAGCAGCATAACCAGGGGTTCCATAAATCATCCCATCTGCGTCTTCTTCATCCCCAACACTCGAAGCCAACCCAAAATCACCAATCTTCGGCTTCGCATTCGGATCCAACAAAATATTCGCCGGCTTAATATCTCGGTGAATAATCCCCGCCTCGTGCGCATGTGCCAAACCGCGACAAATCCCAATAACCAACTCCAGAGCAGCCTCCTGCTCAATCATCTTCCCATAACTGGAATAGTATAGCGACTTTCCAGCCACCATCTCCATCACAATATAAGGCATCCCATCCGCCTCACCAAAATCGTAAATCCCAATCAGATTGACGTGATTCAACTTGGCCATCGCCTTGGCCTCATCCTGAAATTTTTCCCGAAACTCCGTAGTCCCAAACTCCCGAGGCAACAGCTTAATGGCCACATCTCGGTCTAAAGAAACCTGCACGGCCTTATAGACCGCACCCATTCCACCAACGGCTATCAAAGAGGTCACATCATACCCCTCGAGCATTTCACTAAACTCCTCCGGGTCCGGAGCCTCAAACTGAATCGGTTCACTCATGGCTTGATCGTCTTGGTGCGTATGGTGCGGATAAACCTTGGATGCTACTCATCAAATGTGCAACCCTTGTATTCACAACCCCAGACTGGCCTCTTTTCTTAGCAAAAACCCCGTGGACGAACAACTCATTTACGCAACTCTCGGACGCGACGGCATCCAAAAGATCGCCGCCTCCTTTTACAAGCACGTCAAAACGGACGACCTCATTGGCCCCATGTATCCCCAAAATGACTGGGATGGCGCTGAAGAACGATTCCGCGATTTCCTTCTTTTTCGCTTCGGAGCCATCCCAGATTACCTCCAAAAACGAGGCCATCCCAAACTCAGAGCACGCCATCTCCCATTCAGCATTGGAACTCCAGAGCGCGATCGCTGGCTCCAAATCATGAATCAAACCCTCTCTGAAACCGTTTTCGACCTTCAAATCCGAGAACAGCTCACCCAATTTTTCACCCAAGTGGCAGATTTCATGCGCAATCAACCCGAAAACTGAAGCAATGGCTCCACCAACAAACTCAAATAAGGGACCCGTCATTGTCCTTCTGGCCGTCATCGCTCTCATTTCAACGATGGGTGGATTCCACGACTTCTCTTCCTGGTGGATGACTCCAGAAAAAACCACCACCGCTTGGCAAAATCTCACCAATCAAGAGATCGAACCCTCAACTTTCAAAGACCTCCTGACCACTTTCACCTACGCCCTCTTCCACTCCAATCTCCAACACCTCCTCTCTAACACCCTCATGATTTGGATCTTCGGCATCGTCGTCCTCCAAATCACCAGCACTCGCTGGCTGCTCGCCACTTTCATCCTCACCGCCATCGGGGGTGCCATCGGGCAAATCGCTCTTGAACCAGACTCAACCATCCCCATTCTCGGAGCCAGCGGCGCTGCCACCGGACTGGCCGGATTTTACTTCGGCCTCGCCATCCTCCACACCCGCCCCATGGCCGAAGTCTGGCCGATCGCGCGCCCAGTCCATTCCTTCGAACTCGCCGCCGTTGGCATCGTCATTGTCCTCATGGATCTAATCGGCCTTACCGGCCACAACGCCGGCATCGCCTACGGCGCACACTTCGGAGGCTTCGTCACCGGAATCCTCATCAGCCCCCTCGCTGATCAACACGCCCTCCGAGCATAAACTTCTCTATAACTTCTTCAAATACAGATCTTTCCAACGGATATCAGCCGACCTTCCTCCGTGGACCTGCAACCCAATAAATCCCTTCGCCGTAAAATGCTTCGGATCAACATCCTTGAAATCCGCACGTTTCTCCCCGTTCAACCAAGTTTGTAGGTGATTTCCTTCACAACGAATCACCACCAAATTCCAATCATCCCACTTGAACAGCCGCTCTCCCTGCTTCGTGAATGCCGCCTTCACCTCAGCATCTCCTTTTTTCGAAGGATACAACCACCCGCGTCTCGCTTCATCAAAAATACCCGCCGTCCACGACCGCTGAGGTTTCCGAAAATTATCATGTTCACATTGGTAACCAGTCACCCGACCATCCGGCTTCCCACCCCGGTGTAACGCCCGAAACATGCACCCCGAATTCCCAGTCCGATCCTCAAATTTAAATCGAAAAACCAGCACAAAATCCCCATACTCCCCGTCCGTTCTCAAAAAGGTATTGCGACTAATGTTCTCGCCGTAGCCACGAATCACCCCATCCTTCACCTCATATTTCGCATTCCCTCCTGTCGGACGCCACCCGGTCAAATCCTTCCCATTAAACAACGACTCAAACCCAGCCTTTTTCAACGCCTCCGCCGTCACCTCCGCAGGCAATTCCTTCGGACCAGACGATTTTTTCTGCGCCTGCTCAAGCACCGGTTCCCCGCATCCCAGAGACACACCCAAAACCCCTACCGAAAACAATCGCATCAAAAAACTTTTCATCCCCAACTTACGTCAATTCCTCTCACATCTTTCTGCGAGACATCCGGTCCTTTCTACGTAACCTCACCACCATGAAAGTTCTCATTGCACTTTGCTTAACAATCGCCTCTCTCTCAGCTCATATCACCTACGAAGGATCATCCGGTCCCGGCAAAGGAAAACACATCGTATTCATCGCGTCCGATCACGAATACCGCGCAGAAGAAACCTGCCCCGCACTCGCCCGAATCCTCGCTCAACACCATGGCTTCAAAACAACCGTCCTCTTCGGCGTCGACAAAAACGGACACATCAAAGCAGGAGCCTCCCACATCGAAGGACTTGAGACACTCAAATCCGCCGACCTCATGTTCATCTTCACCCGTTTCCTCGATCTTCCCGACGAACAAATGCAACACATCGACGACTACATCAAACGTGGTGGACCAGTCGTCGGCCTTCGCACTTCCTCACACGCCTTCAAAATTCCAAAAGGCAAAAAATACTCCAAATACGATTTTAGATACAAAGGAGACGACTTCAAAAAAGGATTCGGCCACCAAATCCTCGGCAATACCTGGGTCGGACACTACGGTCACAACCACCGTCAAGCGACCCGCATCGAAATCCTCCCCGCCCAAAAAGACAATGTCATCCTAACCGGCGTCCAAGACCACGCCCACACCATTGCTGGCGCATACAACGGAGTTCCCGACGAAACCTTCACCGTCCTCACCAACTCACAACCACTCAATGGCATGACCAAAGGATCGCCAGCCGACAAAACAAAACAACCCGTCGCCTCGACCTGGACTCGCCACTACTCCACCAAAGACGGAAAGAAACACCGCGTCTTCCACTCTACCCAAGGCGCATCACAAGATATCCTCGACGACAACTACCGTCGATTACTTGTCAACGGGACCTACTGGGCCGTCGGACTCGAAAAAGAAATTAAAGCAGATTCCAACATCTCATTCGTCGGCAAGTACCAACCCACCACTTTCTCCTTCGACGGGGCAGTGAAAGGCGTCAAGCCAGTAGATCTCGCTGATATCAACTCGCCCATCCTCCCTCAAAAGAAAGCCGTCGCCGCTCCGCTGCCTGAGAAAAAAGAGGCCGCTGCCAAATAAAAAAAGCCCCCTCAATCTCTAAAATGTTCCCACCCCCCCAATAACTGATCTCCACCCCTCTCCACCAACTCCCCGATCCTCGTCAACTCGAGGTCGGGGAATTCTTTTTCCCAGCTCTCGAGAAAACTCCCATCCAAGGACCCCGTGAACAACAACTCATAATCTTCCCCCCAACGAACTGGGACTCACACACCCACGCATCGA
>JAHDGN010000193.1:0-426 GCA_020627645.1 Akkermansiaceae bacterium | reverse complement strand
CATAATCTTCCCCATCCCCCAACGCCCCAGCCAAATCACTCCCACCCGAAACTGGGACCGCCCCCTCCTCCAAAACAAATCCACACCCACTCATCGCTGACAACCTGGGCAAATCTTTCGCCAAACCATCAGACAAATCCATCATCGCCGTCACCCCACCCACCTGTGCCAACCATCTCCCCTCACGAATCCTCGGGACAAAATCCAAATGCTTTCCCAAAATCGATCCCCCCAAACAGCCCGTCACATAAACTCCATCCCCTGGATTCCCCCCAGACCTCGTCACAAACTCTCCTCGCCCAACCTCACCCCTCCCCGAAATCGTGATCACCGAAGGACTCCCCTCCAATAAACCACTCGTCTCACCACCCACAATTTCACCTCCAAACTCCTCCAAACATCGACACATCCCCCCATACAATTCCT
>JAHDGN010000192.1:5734-6594 GCA_020627645.1 Akkermansiaceae bacterium | reverse complement strand
ACGATGAAAACCTTTTTATTGTTTGGAGTTTTGATTGGGCTTGTCAGCTGTGGTCCCTCGAGTCAGCCGGACTATGCTGTGAAGAGGAAGATGTATGATGTTGCAGATCCATCGAAGACTAAGGTGAAAGTTTCACTATGGGATCAGAAAGCCTGGTTGTTGAATGGTGAGGGGGAGGCGATTCTGGAGACTGATGTGGCGACTGGTTCTGATGGAAGAAACACGCCAGAAGGAGTTTTCCCAGTGCTCGAGAGGTTAGAGATGAAGAGGTCGAATCTTTATGGCCGGTATGTCGATCAAAAGACTCGCAAAGTGGTTGTGGAGAAGGCTTGGGAACATGAAGGCGGTCCACCAGAGGGCACGGAGTATGAGGGGATCGGGATGCCTTTTTGGATGAGGTTGACCTGGGACGGGGTGGGGATGCACGAGGGGCATTTTGAAAAGCGGGTGCGGGGGAGCTTTGGTTGTATTCGGGTGCACAAGGAAGCTGCGCCGTTGATTTATCAAAAGACAAAAATGGGAACAAAAATTGAGGTCGTGAAGGAGAGTTTGGTGGAAAAGTTGGCTTGGAAGGAAGTTTGAGATTTTAGTCATCAGATTTTCGATCGAGGGGTGTTTTGTGGTTTGGGGGCAAAAACAGAAAAACCGAGAGTGGATGTTTTCCACCTCGGTTTGTCCGTCGTCTCGGAAGAGATCTCTTTCCTGTGGTGAAGTTATTTTCTATCTCTGCGGGTACTGAGTAGAAGGAGTCCTCCGAATGCAAGAATCGCTGATGAAGGCTCAGGAACGGGGGTGAACTGAACATGAGTATCAGCCCAAAATTGGAGGCCATTTGTTAGGTCGATGGTGCCATCGGTAAA
>JAHDGN010000192.1:4710-5724 GCA_020627645.1 Akkermansiaceae bacterium | reverse complement strand
CCGCAGTTACTCCCGTCACCGCACTGGGGACACCAAATCCGCCCCCGTCAGCCCCTGTCCAGTCGTTGTCGGCAGTTGCAAGGGTTGCGGTTCCTGAGGAGATTTGGTCGACAAACAGTTCGATGACTGGGTTGGATCCCGGGACAGCATCAAATGTCCAGACGATCTCAACGTTTCCACCTGCTGTTTGGGACGGGGATAAAATTTGATCAACTTGCATGAGAGCGTTTCCGCCATTGCTGACCTGTCTCAAGCTTAAGGTCATGGTGTTTGGCACATAGACCAAAGACATACCGACGGTAGCAGCACCGCTTTCCCATAATACTTGGTTTTGAGTGCTTGAGCTATTTGGGTCATTGAAGTCGACAGACATCGCAAAGGTTGCGTCGAGGAGGTCAACATTTGCAACTCCTCCCACGGTTCTGCCATTGTAGGTTGAAAGGGTTCCAATAGTGCTAATGGTCTCAGATGGAGTGCCCAATTCGCTGAGGTCGGATATGGTGATGGTAGCGCCTGGCAATTGTGAGGATGAGGAACCGATGATGAATGCTAAGGATAGAGTGTTGTTTAATTTCATTAATCGTCTGTCAGTTAAACAGGAAAGAAACTTGATTTTAATTAATGATGTTCAAGTTGAAAATTAAACAGGGACATCTCTAGGTGGGGAGGAGGAATGTCTTTTTTTGATCTTAATTGTTCTCAGTCAGCACCTTATCAATTTGTGAATGCCATTAATGGGTTGCTCGCTATGAATTTATTCCGAAATAATGTTCAAATTGCAGGTGGATTTTTTTGGTGGGATCGAGGATCTGTGGAGTTATTGGAAATGGTATAATGATTTTAGGATTCGTCGGACTGGCGTTTGAATCGGGAGATCTTCTAGTGAGTTGAAGTGGTGGAGTGTTTCGTTGGGGAGCCTTTTCTGAGGTTTGGTATGGTAGATGTGTAAGGTGACTTTGTGGTGGGTGATGGTGTATTTGTGGGTTGATTGGGGTTCGAGGTGAGCGAGGTTTT
>JAHDGN010000192.1:0-4700 GCA_020627645.1 Akkermansiaceae bacterium | reverse complement strand
GAGTGGAAGATGCCAGAATCCTTTGCGTCGAGTGTCGTTGCCAAGCGAGAGGAGGATTTGGTTGTTTTCGGTGTGTAGGACGGCGTGTTCTTCGACGTTCACAAATTTGCGCCGCGGCTTTTTGATGGGGAGGGATTCGGGTGTTTCGGCCTTGCAAAATTGGGAGACCGGGCAGGTGTTGCAGCAGGGGTTTTTGGGCGTGCAGATGGTTTGGCCGAGTTCCATCAGTGCGGAGTTATGGACTCGAGGGTTTTGGAGGTCTAGGAGTTGGGATGCGCGTTGCCAGAGGAGTTTTTGGCCTGAGGTGGAGTCGATAGGGGTTGAATCGTTGTAGAGCCTGGAGAGGACTCGTGCGATGTTGCCGTCAACGATTGGTGCCGGATTGTTGAAGGCGAAACTTGCGACGGCGCCGGCGGTATAGGGCCCCACTCCGGGCAGATTGATGAGGTCGGAGGCCTCGGTGGGAAATTTTCCGTTGTATTTTGAGAGGACGGCTTGGGCGGTTTTTTGGAGGTTGCGGACCCGATTGTAGTAGCCCAGCCCTTCCCATGCTCTAAGAATTTGGGGTTCGGGAGCGTCGGCGATGTCGTGAATGGTAGGAAATTCATGCAGAAATTTCTCGAAACGTCGGTTCCCGAGGACAGAGGCGACTGTTGTTTGCTGAAGCATGATTTCGGAGACCAGGATGGCCCAGGGGTCGTTTGTCTGTCTCCATGGGTGTTCTTTTCCATTGATAGAGAACCAGTTATGAAGATGTTGTTGAAAGTGATGAATTTTTTTCAAAGGTTTTATTCTATTTGTGCGTTCAACTGCCTGGACGATTAGAAAAATTTTTTTGTGACCAAAGGAGGTTTCGAAGCGTCTGTTTTAAAGAGGGTTAGCTTGATTGGGCAGAAATCTGCCGAGCGAGCTAGCCATCAATTAATCAACCCCCCAAGATAATGGCAAACGTAACAAAAAAAGAAATTATACAGGAAGTTAGCAATCGTATGGGTGTTACTCAGACTCATTCGTCGGAAATGTTCCATTTGGTTTTAGACATTATTACGCGTGAATTGGCGGATGCCAATAGTGTGGTGATTCGGGATTTCGGGACTTTTGAGACAAAAATTGCTAAAGGGAGGCCTGGGAGAAATCCTAAAGATCCTACGAAGACGATTCCGATTCCGGATCGTGCGGTGGTGAAGTTCCAAGTGGGCAAGGCCTTAAAGGAGAAGGTTGCTCGCACACTGCCCCAGATTGAAGCGCGGCAGGCAGGTCTATAAGACACGGACTGCTAGTAGTATTTCTCGAGGGCTTGGCAGGTCGTTTCTCTTCCTGTGTCGTTGAAGCGTCCCTAGCCCCAATGTTTTATGAGCTCAGGTCGATTTCGTCCCATCTCTCATTGGATTTCAGGTCGTTGTCCTTGATTTCGAGGAAAGACAGAATGTGCATTCAGTCATTCCTCGAAATCGGCGTCCGCCTACTGAAATGCAATGATCTGAGGCGAACTCGAACTGCTTCATGAAATATCCGGGCTAGAAGTCTTGAATTGAAAGATATTTCTAGATCATGAAAAAAGGTTTGTTAGTCGCTGCCTCCTATTGTGTTCGCACATGACTCTTTTGCCGCAGATCGAGCTAGAGCTGATGCGACCACTATTTTCCGTGGATTAAAGAACGGGGGAACTCCAGTAGGGCGCGTGGGAAGATGATGTTCTAATAGGGTGGTGGTGGTCGGCAGATTCAAACTCTTCGTGATTTGTTGACCGTTCTATAGAGCTCAAGATGGTGGATGCTGGCTACTTGAAACATTTAATAAATATTAATTATTGAGTATTGAGGAAGAGGAGTGGAATGGGCATTGTCGTCGGTGATGTTACGGTCGCTCATGACGATTTCGGGGTTCACCTTGATGAGCCGTGTCTTAGGGGTGTTGCGTGATGTTTTGATAGCGAGGTTTGTGGGGACGGGAGTGGTGGCGGATGCATTTTTTGCGGCTTTTCGATTTCCAAATTTGTTTCGGAGGATTTTTGGTGAAGGGGCATTTAATGCGGCGTTTGTGCCGTTGTTTGGGCGTCGGGTAGCTGAGGATGGGAGAGCGTCGGCGATGCGGTTTGCAAATAATGCGTTTTCGGTTTTGTTTTATGCCTTGGGGATTTTGACGTTGTTGGCCATTCCTCTGATGGCGGCAATTATGCTGGTGGTGGTGCCTGGTTTTTTACCTAAAGTGGAGGAGGATCTTAGCGGCGAAGGTCAGGAGTTTCGGGTGGCGCTGAGAGGAGCAAAGGCGGTGTATTTGCAGTTGGAGGAAGGTCGGGGGAATGTTGAATTTGACAATTTGAGATTGGTTGAGCGGGGGAGTCCGAGTTTCCTGAAAGTGCTGGGAGAAGTTGTTGGGGGAGAGATCCAGGCGAAGGGGGAGACGTATCGTTTGGAGGCTGTGATTGATGAGGGGTTGAAGCGTAAGGGGGAGGTGGATTTGAACGGCGAGCTAAGTGATGAGGAGAGGGCGAAGAGGTTCAGAGCGGCGAGGGAGCAAATTTTCAACGATGGCAAATGGGTGTTGGTGGATGGGGTGTTGAGAGTGCCTCTGCCGGATGGTCATGATTTTGCGGTGATCGAGGGGAGTGCTAGAGGGATGGGGGTATTAAAGGTTTATAACAATGAACCGGGCGCGTACCGACTGACGGTTCAGTTGTCAAAGATCACGTTTATCTATTTGCTGTGTATGGCCTTAGTGGCTCATCTCAGTGGCGTTTTGACAACGTTGAAGAAGTTTGCAGCGCCGGCTTTTTCTCCGGTTCTTTTGAATGTGGTGTTTTTGGTAGGATTGCTTTTGGTGGTTCAGTTTGTCGAGTGGAAGGGAGTGGCATTAGCTTGGTGTGTGGCGATTGCTGGCGTTTTACAATTGGGGGTTTTGTGGTGGGTTTGTTTACGAGCGAGATTACCGGTTGGGTTGAAGAAGCCGGTCTTTGATTCGAGTTTGAAGAGATTGTTGGTCTTGATGGGGCCGGGAGTTTTGGCGGCGGGAATCCAGCAGATTAATTTGTTGGTGGGGGGGATTATCGCGTCGTTCCAGCAGGGCGCTATCTCGTTTTTGTACTACGCGGATCGAATTTACCAGTTGCCCTTGGGAATGATTGGGATTGCGTTTGGGATGGTGCTTTTACCTGAGATCACTCGATTGCTAAATACAGACAAAGAGGGAGAGGCGAAAGCAACGATGGTCAACGGTTTGGAGATGGCAATGATCGTGACGGTTCCAGCAGCAATTGCCTTGTTAGCGATTCCACGAGAAATCATTTCTTTGTTGTTTGAGCGTGGGGATTTTTCGGCCGAGGATTCGGTGCAAACCGGGCGAGCGTTGGCTGCGTTTGCGATTGGTTTGCCAGGATATGTTTTGATCAAGGTGTTACAGCCTGGATACTTTGCTAGGGAAAATACGAAATCGCCGATGTGGATGGCTGGGATTACGGTGTTGGTTAATATCGTGGTGAGTTTGTTGTTGTTTCCGTTTTTTGGTCATGTGGGGATTGCGATTGCGACTTCGATCTCGGCTTGGGTGAACGTGGTTTTATTGTGGTTGGGCTTGAAGGGGTTTGTTTCACTGGGAAAAGAAAACTGGAAGAGATTGATCGGGATGGTGGTCGCAAGTTTGGTGATGGCTGTGGGGTTGGTCTTGGCGAAGAAATTGATGGGAGGTTGGTTAGAATCGGGGTTCTTTAAAAAGTTGATTGCAACTGGAGTGTTGATTGGGTTTGGGATGACTCTTTATGCGATTGGGGTGTTGAAATTGGGTGTTACTAGTTTCGGCGAAGTTAAAGGTATGTTCCGACGCTAACATGATTTGGTGTGCAGAAATATTCTGTGTGAATTCAGCTTACTTAAGCTGTTTTTGTTAGATCTTTTGTTTCTGTTAGAAATCGTTGACAAAAGTTTTCATTTGTTCATGTTGGGGGAGCATGAAAACGACAATTTGTTCCTCTTTATCTATTCTAGCGCTCTCTTGTGCTCCTTCTTTTGGAGTCACGGGTTTCGCTGTGAGTGGGGTGGGAGATGTGAGTCCAGCTGGTGCTGTTGCTAACTCTTCGGCTGGGCCATTTACCACAGTGACAACCTTCCAGATGACTAATGCGAATGTTTCGCAGGGGCATCCATCTGGGACCTTCCAGGCATCAGATCGGGTGAATCTTGATCTTAATTTTGATGGGTTGACAACGACTAATACGGCTGGACTTCAAGGTATCAACGCTTGGCAGGGTGAGTCTGGAGGGTTCGCTGGGCGTGGGCGTTTCAATATTATTACTACTCAGGCTTATTCAGCTGGGGATCGTCTGACTTTTTCTTGGTCAATGCCGACCCAGCCTTTTATGACGGTCTCTAACGCTGACCCGTATATGTCATTCACAACTTCTCCTACAGGGGGAGCCGAGATTGGGGGGGAGTTTCGTTCTGCTTTCAATTTGGCCGGTGTTGCTGGCTCGTATGACAACACGACAGTGACCGCAGATTTGTTTGGTCTCAATGTTGATCAGCTTGGATCTGCCGAGCTTTATGAAACTCGGACAGGAGCTGGAGATTCTTTCAATCCTCTAACTGTCGTTCCCAATGGTGCTGGCCAAGGGACGATTACTGTTCCATCGACGCGATTAGGAGATAATTCATTTCACAGCCATCCCATAGGATGAGCTAAAAAAGAGGTGGCTGGCGGCCGATCCC
>JAHDGN010000589.1 GCA_020627645.1 Akkermansiaceae bacterium | reverse complement strand
ATGGTATTTTCAGAAGCTCTCGATTGCATTATGCGAATGCGGAGGAGGGGAATTGGACAAAGGAGAGGGAGAGTGATCTGAGTGGGGCTTATGAGTCTTTTGTGGGGCGGATGAGAGAGGGGCTTAATTTTGAAAATGTGGATGAGGTGCTTTCGGCTGTTAGAGCTCTTGGAGCTGATCAGGAGTTTTTGAAGGCGTGGCGTGAATCGGGTAAAAAGGGAAGGGAGAAAAAGAGAGTAGAGCTTGTTAGAGAGTTGACGAAAAAAGAGGGGAGTTCGGTGGTAAGGTGGTTTGAGGTGATGTATGTGGCGGGAAGATATCCTGAGCTAGAGGGAATGCGTCGTTTGTTTTTTGGGAAAGGTGGGCCTCTCAAGAAGAAAGAGGTTTTGGAGGAAAGGAAGTGGGTCGGAGTTGGGGCAGGAGTGAGGAAGGTAAAGGAGGGACGGTTGTTGGTTGATAGTGAGCGTTCACGAGGTATTGTTGGGGCTGTGGGTGTGGGGTGGATGGTCGGGGATTTGTCGGCTCGGTTAGATGGGACGATTCGGTCCGAGGACTTTGTGACAAATGGGAAGCCAGTGGGGGTTTGGGTGAAGGGGAGTGGGGCAACGGTGAGTTTGATCATTCGAAATCATGAGTTGGTGGGACATGGACCAACCACAGTTCCTTTGCGGAAGAAGGTGAACTGGGCGGATTGGCGCTTGGTGCGGTTTCCGACGAAGTTGTGGCCGGGTGAGGTGGCTTACATTCAGGTGCAGCATCAAGGGGAAAGTAAACGGGTTAGGTCACCCAAGGCTGGTTTGGTGTCGCCTAGAGACGATGCTTGGGTTGCTGTTGCAACTGAATTGCCGGATTGGGGGGCTGTTTGGGAAGATCATCATAGTGTCAAAGAGGCTTTGGAGCGGGTCAAGGTGGGGACATCGGGAGCTGAGGTGGAAGTGTTGGGGGCGATGTTTAGAGCTGGTTTAGTCAGTGTTGGTGATGTGGCCCAAGAGCTGGAGGCTTTGAGTGTTTTGCGTAAGAAAGTAGAGGTTCCGGTCTTTGTGCGGAGTTTGGTCGATGGAACGGTGGCGGATGAGCCTGTATATA
>JAHDGN010000191.1:4735-6650 GCA_020627645.1 Akkermansiaceae bacterium | reverse complement strand
TGGGCTGACTGCGACGAGCCAGGTGGCCTCTGGCTTTCTATTTAGAAGATCAGCGCCATTGGATCTTTCTGAATTACCGAAAGGGTGGATCCAGGCGGAGGGTGAAAAAAAGATTCAGAGCTACGCTAATTTTTTGGATAGTTTGAGGTTAAAATATGTGACGCCTTATCAGATGATTAAAGCCCATGCGCGTCGCAAGGGGAGTGTTTGGAACACTTTGCCTCCCAAATCGATGTGGCAAGCGATGGCTGGCACGTTAAAGGCCACGGATCATGTGTGTGAGGTGTTAGGGATGCCGGTGAAGGATGTGACTTCGGCTTATCGTAGTCAGGCCTATAATCGTCGATGCCCCGGTGCGATGCCCAATTCTTGGCATCTGAGGAACTTTGCGTTGGATTTGCAGTTTAAGACTTCGACGAGTCGGGTGGCTGCAGCGGCGAGAAAGGTGAGGGATAAAGGATTATTCAAAGGGGGGGTGGGTAAGTATCCAAGCTTTGTTCATATCGATACCAGAGGTAGCAATGCTAATTGGTAAGGGGCGCGTTTTTGTGCCAGGAGGCGCGGAATCTTTCTGATGGGCTGGGTTTTGTTGGCTGGCTCAGGTGCCTTGTTCGATACTCTGAGCACATCTAAGGATGGTTTCTTCATCTAGATGTTTGCCGATGATTTGGAGGCCGACAGGGAGATTGTTGATGGGTTTGAGTGGGACGGAGATGGCTGGGTTTCCGGTAAGATTTGCGGAGATCGTGAAGATGTCTGCGAGAAATTGTTTGATTGGGTCGTTTGATATTTCTCCGAGTTTTGGTGCGGTTTCAGGTGAGACTGGAGCGATGATGGCGTCGACTTTTTGGAAGGCTTGTTCGAAGTCTTGGCGGATCAGGGTTCGAACTTTTTGAGCGCGTAGGTAATAGGCGTCGTAGTATCCTGAAGAGAGAACATAGGTGCCAAGAATGATCCGGCGTTTTACTTCGGGGCCAAATCCTAGGGCTCGAGTGTTTTGGTGGAGAGAGGGGATGTCGGGTGAATTGGGGGCTCGATTTCCGTAGCGGACGCCGTCGAAGCGGGATAGGTTTGATGATGCTTCGGCTGGAGCGATGATGTAGTAGGTGGCAACCGCGTATTCGGTATGGGGCAGTGAGATTTGGAGGATTTCTGCGCCTTGTGATTCGAGTGATTTGGCCGCTACTTCTATTCGCTCTTTCATTTTTGGGCAGAGTCCGTCGGTGAAATATTCTATAGGGAGTCCGATTTTGAGTCCTTTGGCTCCTTTGTTGATTGATTGAGTGAAGTCGGGGGTGGGGTGGTTGAGAGAGGTTGAGTCTTTGGGGTCATGTCCTGATAGGTGGTTTAGAAGGATGGCAGCGTCGGAAACGGTGCGAGTGATGGGGCCGATTTGGTCGAGAGAGGAGCCGAAGGCGACTAGTCCATAACGTGAGACTCGGCCATAGGTTGGTTTTAGGCCCACAACACCGCAATGTGCGGCTGGTTGGCGGATTGATCCTCCTGTGTCGGAGCCTAGTGAGGCGGGGATGAGGTTTCCGGCTACGGCAGCGGCAGATCCTCCGGATGATCCGCCCGGAATGTGTCCTGGGGCTGCAGGGTTGTGGGTGGTCTGAAGGGCAGAGTGTTCGGTTGATGAGCCCATGGCGAATTCGTCGAGGTTGAGGCGTCCAAGGGGGATTGCGCCCGCGTTTCGGAGTTGGAGAATGGCGGTGGCGTCATAGGGGGAGGTGTAGCTGTTTTGGAGAATTTTTGAGGCGCAGGAGCAGGGTTCGTCCAAGACGTTGATGTTGTCCTTGATTCCGATGGGGATGCCTCCGAGGGGTTTTGAGATGTCTGCCTTGTCGGCCTCTGCTAGCGCTTTGTCGGGATTGAATGAGAGAAAGGCACCTGGTGTCCCGTGATTCAATTTGTG
>JAHDGN010000191.1:0-4725 GCA_020627645.1 Akkermansiaceae bacterium | reverse complement strand
TGAGATGTCTGCCTTGCTCAGCTAGGGCTTTGTCGGGATTTAATGAGAGAAATGCACCGATTTTGGTGTCCAGTGATTCAATTTGTGAGATGACATCGTTGATGATATCTCGGGGGCAAATGTCCCCAGAGGTTAGCTGTTGGCGAAGTTGGGTGATGGATTGTTGAGCTAGCATTTTTGCAATTGGGAAGTTGGAGTTGCTTTTAGGTGTCTAAAACTTTGGGGACGCGAAGTTGGTTGTCTTTTTGATCGGGGGCGTTTTGGAGAAGGCCATTTGGTGGGAGGCTTGGAGATGGAGTATCTGGTCTCACTTGGTTGTTGGTGGGAGTGGCGTGCGCGGTTGGCTCGATGTTCTCGACGTCTAGTTCCGAGAGTTTTTCGATATGAGCCATGACCTCGTTGAGTTGACCTTCAAAGATCGAGGCCTCGTCGTCGGTGAGGGTGATGCGGGCGAGTTTTGCAACGTGTCGAACGTCAATAGGTTCGTTTGCCATGGACGGAGGGTATGGCCAATGGGGGGCAGGGGGAATCGTAAACAGCGGCTTTGTTATTGGAGGATGCCGTTGCGAACGAGTTCGGAGTAGATCCACCAGCAAATTGAGATGGTGGCAGCGGTGAGGAGGACGAAGAGAATGGTGTTTCGTGTGCGGTAGCGTCGTTCGTTTAGAATTTGACCTTTGCTGAGTTGAGCGTTGAAGCGTTTGAGGCGTCGACGGTCAGCAAAGTCATCGGGAGCTGGGATCGTGTTGCGTTCGCGTTCGCGTGCATCGAGAAGGCGCTGTGGTGCACTTTCGATGAGTGATTCGTATTTGGCGATTTCTTCGTCGAGTTCAGAGAGTTCATCCCGGGTTGGTTTGCCGGGTTCCTGCTTCATTTTTCGGAAGAACATGGTGGGAGGAGATTATTTGAAAAGGTAGATGATGAGGGCGATTGTGCCGAGGATGATGAGAGGAAGGTTGAAAGCGAATCCATTTCGGAGAGAGGCGTGGAAGTCGTTGGAGTTGCTGGCCAGGGATCGGGAGGAGGTGGATCCTCCGAAGATGGAAGCCTTGCGAGTTCCGAGGAAGTATGAAACTGCCTGGTCGTATTCATCGTCGGCTTTATCAAGAATCATGAGTGCCCGCTGGAGCTCGTCGCTTAGAGAATCTTTAGACCAGGATTCGGGGTTGAGGGCTTCGATTTTTTGGAGGTGTTTGACGAAAGCGGCTCGGGTTTGGTCGAGATCTTCCATCTCTTGCTTTGACTCAAAAAGGTCTCTTTCAATTGTTGTGATTGCGGAGGAGAACTTTTCGGTGAGGTCTAGTTGGCCGTTGAGAAATTCTTGTTTTCGTTCGTTGAGTTCTTGGAGAGCGACTTTTTGTTGTTCTAGCTCTCTGCGTTGTTCTTGGAGTTTTTCGAGTTGGTTTTGCGCTTCGGCGAGTTTGCCTTCAAAGTTTTCCGTGATGGCAGGACTGGAGGATGAGATTTCCATTTGGGAGTCATCGACTTTGATGTGTTGTTTGCGCTCTGCGGTCGTCATGGATGAAAATGGGGTGGTTTATTCGAGCGATATTTTATCATTCAATCAGCGGTTAAACGAGTATTTAATTAAGTAAAGTTAAATGTTCAGTTGAACTAATTTTTTGTGTTAAAAGGTTTTGTATACCATTGAATGAACCTGGACTTTAGAGATTTGAGGTCCTCGAGAGCGAGGTAGGCGGCAGGTATCAGAACAAGAGTGATGAGGGTGGCAAAGAGGATTCCGAAGCCGAGAGAGATGGCCATGGGTTTGAGAAACTGAGCGTGAATGGCGTTGTCAAAGATGAGAGGAAGAAGGCCGGCGAAGGTGGTGATAGAGGTTAAGAAGATGGGGCGGAAACGTCGGGTCCCTGCGTTGAGAATGGCTTGTTTGAGCGGGACCTCATTTTGACGTTGTTTGTTGATGAAATCGACTAGGACAATGGAGTCGTTTACCACGACTCCTGCAAGGGCCATAATTCCAAAGATGGTTAACCTGGAAGGGGTGACATCTAGAAGAAGGTGACCCGCATAGGCGCCAATAACACCGAAAGGCACGGCGAGAAGTACGATAAACGGTTGGGAAAACGATTTAAAAGGGAGTAGTAGAAGGGCGTAGAGTGCGAGAATGAGGAAGAGGTAGAGCCATGCCGTTTGGTCGTCGGTTTCTCGGTTTTCTTTAATGAAGCCGTCCCAGGCCCAGGAAAAGCCGGGGTGTTGATTGACGAGGGTGCTAATTTCCGGCTGGAGTTCAGCTGCGACTTTGATGAGGTCAGTGTTTTTGTCCTTAGGTGCCGCAATGATGTTGGAGATGGGGAGTCCGTTGATGGATTCGATATTTCCGGGCGCGGGTCTTGTGGTGATGTTGGCGACGGTTGAGAGGGGGACGTTGGTTCCAGAGGGGGTGCGGATATTGAGAGTTTCGAACGTGTGCATGGATTCGCGTTTTGGCTTAGGGAGTCGGACCATGACCCGCATTTCTTCTCCGTCTCGTTGGATTCGCTGGGCTTCGATTCCGAAAAATGCTTGGCGGACTTGCTGTGCGAGTCGTCTTTGATCGATGCCGAGTTCGCGGGCACGGGGTTTTAGGGAGAGGGCGAGTTCGTGTCTTCCTGCGGGACTGTTGTTGCGGGCGCGGGGGATTTCGGGATGGTTTTGAAGGAGTTCGGCAAGTTTTTCTCCAAGGTCGTCTTTTTCTTCGCTAGGTGGTCCAAGGAGTTGGATATGAAATGGTTCGGTTGTTTTGCTTCCTCGTTTTCGGCCGCCCCAGGAGCCTCGGACGGTTAGGTGTTGGACGTTTTGGAGGGTGCCTATTTCATCACGCCAAATTTTTTCGAGTTCTTCGTTTGTGGGGCCAGGGGAGGATCGTTGGCTTGGGGGGAGAATGGAGATGGCGACATTGCCGATGATGGGGGATCCCTTCCGCCATCCTCGTCCATTTCCGACATCGGAGAGAATGCAATTGATGAGGGATTTTCCTGTGCCTGGGTCGATGAGTTTTTTTTGAAGATTGAGAGCGGCCTTTTCGATGAGGCGGATATTTTCATCTGTCTCTTTGAATGGGGTGTTTGGAGGCATGCGAAGATCAGCGGAGATGATGTATCTCTGAATAGTGGGGTAGGGTTTGAAGCCGAGGATTCCACTTTGGTGGACGGCAATGGTGACGGCGGCGAGGGAGAGAAAAATGGCGATCGTGGTATAGCGGTGGTTGAGAATGAGGTTGAGGAGAGGGGTGTATCGTTTTTTGATGAGTGTTTCGAGTCCATTGGCTATGGCGCGTTGGAACTTAGCGAGAGGGTTGAGTTTGGATGGATCGCGATGTGTGCGGAGGTGTTTTAGGTGAGAAGGGAGTATCAGCTTTGATTCGATCAGGGAAAAAATGAGGACTGCTCCTACAATTGGGGGAATCTGAGTGGTCCAGACACGCCAGTATCCGGTGAAAAATAGAAGGGGGAGGAAGGCGACAATGGTGGTGAGAATTCCGAATGTGACAGGGGTCGCGACCTCGTGAGTTCCTTTAACCGCTGCGTCAAGTGGGGTGAGATTTTGTCGGATTTTTGTGTAGATATTTTCTCCGGTGACAATGGCGTCATCGACAACAATTCCCAGGACGAGGATGAAGGCAAAGATGCTCATTGAATTCAGGGTAATGCCAAAGAAGGGCATGAAGAGGAGGCCTCCGGCAAAGGAGACTGGTATTCCTAGGATGACCCAGAAGGCGAGCATTGGCCGAAGGAACAGTCCAAGGAGGATCATCACGAGGATTCCTCCGGTCAGGAGGGATCCGCCGAGGGTCGAGAGACGTCCCCGGATACGAATTGATTCGTCGTCCCAAATTTGAAGTGAAATTCCTGCAGGGAGAGTTCCTTTGGCGTCTTGGATGTATTGGTGGATTGCGTCGGAAATTTTGAGGGCGCTTTCGTCCTGGCCCTGGAGGACATCGATAAATAGGGCGCGTTCTCCGTTGTAGCGCATGGTCTGATCTGCGTTGTCGAAGCCATCGGTAATCGTCGCGACGTCTGAAAGTTTAAGGAGAGCACCGTCTGCTGCTTTCACGACGATGTTGCCGAAGTCTTCTCTTGAGTAGGCTTGGCCGGTTGTTCGGATTTGAATGTTTCCGGAAGTGGTTTGTGCGGAGCCTGCAGAAAGGTTGAGAGATGACGACCGAATAGCGTCTGAGATTTGGGCGAGTGAGAGTCCGAAATTGTTGAGTTTTTCGTCATCGGCTTCGATCGAGATTTCGATGGGATGAGCGCCTCGAAGATCAGTTCGTGAAACTTCGGGGAGGTTTAGAATTTCATTTTGGACTTGTTTGGTGAGTTGATGGAGCTCGATGTCTGGTAGGTCTCCAGTGACTGCGACGGTGATCACTTCGCTCCAGCTGGAGGAGCGAGGAACAGAGATGCGAGGTGGTTCTGCTCCAGGGGGGAGGGTGTTAATGGTGTCGACGATAGCAGCGACCTCGTCACGAAGTTGGTCTAGCTCAACTCCGTCCTTTGGGTAGATGTCAAAGTTCGCGAGATTTCGGAGGGCCGTGGCGTGAATTTCATCGATACCAGGAAGATCTTTCAGGGCGCGGCTGACTGGTTCGATGATTTCGTGTTGAATATCTTGTGGGCTACCGCCTCGGTAGGTGATTTTAATATCGACTTCGCCGTAGTCGCGGGTGGGGCGGACTTCGAGAGGAATTTTTTGAAATGCCATGTAGGCCCCAGCGAGAACGATCGC
>JAHDGN010000190.1 GCA_020627645.1 Akkermansiaceae bacterium | reverse complement strand
AAAGCTCAAACAGACCGAACCGATCAAACAAATCAGAAATCGCCCAAGGCACCCTACTCCTCAAAGGAGTCGTTACCGGAGAAAGAACAGACCTAGAGACCTCTCTTACCATTTACGTCGCACGACTCGACCATTCGCGACTTTTTAGGAAGGTCGACGTCACTTCGACCGAACTAATAAAAAGCACCAATGCGACCAACTTAGTCTTCACCCTTGTCGTTGAGACCAGAGGCGAAAGTAACGATATCATCACAAAAAAATGAGAAAGTCCGCCGCTCACCATCGCCCTAGTATTCGTGAGAAATTAATTCTCCCGGCTCTCTTTCTTGCAGTGCTTGTGGGTCTAGTCCTTTTTGGGGTGTTCCCAACATCCCAAAAAATCAAAAAGACGAAAACCCAGATCGAAAGCCTCAATACAGATCTCAAACGCCAAAACACCCTTCTTCCCGTTCACGCCTCACTCCTACAACACAAAAAGAAATCACTTCCCGAAGCAATATCTGTCAACACAATCAAGCCACTCAAAATCGAAGACCTAACCGACCTCCCCGAAGTCTTCGAAACCCTCGCCCGAGACTCCAACGTCGAACTTGTGAACGTCACTCCACAAGTCCGCTCACTAAAGGGAGATCGCGAAGTTCTCCAAGTCAACACACGGATCCGAGGAAACTTCGCAACCTTCACTGACCTTCTGAATCAACTCAATAAGATGGACTTCGTTGACACCATCGAGTCACTCATCATCGACGTTACTAAACTTGGGCCTGAAATGAGCCTCTCAGTCTGGCTAGCCATCCAATGACCAAACGCGAAAAAGTTCTTCTCGGTTTCTGCGCCGCCGCCGCCGTCGGTGGAGGGCTCTACTATGCCACCATGATAGGAGGCTCCAAGGATAAGCCCACAACCCCACCGAAAGACTACACGGCCTTGATCACAAAAGTTCAAGTCGACCTCAAAAAAGGAGCCCTAACCGAATCCGAAAAAGGAATCCTAGCAGCAGCGACAGATGAGTGGACACGCGACCCGCTTCGTGGGTCAGCACTGAAAAAGGAAGAAATAAAGCCCGAGGAGGATCAGATGATCCTCCCTAAATACATTGGATTCATCAACATCGGAGAACGCCCAATCGCCATCATCGATGGCGATGACTACCGGGTGGGCGAGACGATCAAAGGCGGGGAATTTAAGCTAATATTCATATCTAAGAACCACGTCGAACTTCTCCTCAACGGAGCGAACGAAACGATCGAAATCCCCCTCGAAAAAGAAAACCTCTCAGGAGAGCCAAATTAACGATAGCCATGCACAACCAACCAAAAAAGACTCCCACCTGCCACACTCACCGAAATCGCTTATTCAAACTAAGCACCACCTTCGCCGTGACCTTCATTCTAGGAAGCTGCTCCTTTGAAGGCCCGCCTAACGACGAAAATGCCAGTATTCAAGCCTGGAAGGAATTAGCGAAACAACCACCAATGGTTCCCCCTGTCTCCCCGGATTACCTACCCATGCCGATCTTCCATGGGGATACCTCAACCGCCATCAAAGCCACCTTGCCTGAACCACTCCCAAAGATTCCCGTAAGAGACATGATCATCACCCGTGAAACAGATATCGCGGTCCTCCTCAGAGCTCTTGCCGATGCCGCTGACCTCAACATCATCGTAAGCAACAACGTCAAAGGAAAGATGCGAGTCAACCTAAGAAAGGAAACCCAATGGGACCGCCTCTTTGTTGCAATCACCGAAGGAAATGGACTCCACTACAAATTAGAAAATGACCTCCTCCGTGTCTATGGCGTTCAAGACATCAAAAACAAAATCGCCATGGAGCAAGCCCTCCAAGAACAATTGATGGCCGAAGAGAATCGAATGCGCTCCGAACCGATGATCATGAACATCGTCCGCATCCGCTACGCCGATCTCGAAAAGATTGCTGACTCTGTTCAGACGATGATGCACGCCATCACAGAGAAAGACGATGACAGAACCGCTGGAAATACTCTTCTCCCTGCGAACGAAAGACCAACCTTCCAGGTCAAGGCAGACATCGACAGCGGACAACTCATCATGCACGGAATTCCCTCCGACATTGCTCAAGCCGAAAGACTCATCCAGAAACTTGATCAACCAACGCATCAGATTCTAATCGAAGCCGTGATTGTCCAGGCAAACAACGAGGTTTCCAGACAACTGGGAGTTCAATGGGGGGTTTTCGACCAATCTGGGACTGGATCTGAATTTGGATCAACGCCCCTTCCGACTGGCTTCAACTCCAACTTCCCCGCTGGCTTTGACCCTCTAGGGTCCGGATTCATCTTCGGAGCAAGCCGCGTTCGGGGCAGCCAAGTTCTACAGGCCCAGTTATCAGCCCTACAAAGAGACGGACGCCTAAACATCATCTCCCGCCCCTCAATCACAACCCTTGACCAAAGAACTGCGACAATCGAAAGCGGTGAAGAACGCCCCTTTGCCACCGCCGCTGGAACCGGTATTGCCGCTGTTTCTCAGGTCGAGTTCAAGAAGGCAACCCTTACCCTAGAAGTCACCCCCCACGTCATCGACAAAAATTGGGTAAAACTTGATCTAAATACGACCAAAAATGACTTCGACGACACTCGCTCGATCATCATTGATGGCAACACCCAGGTCCCCATCCTAACTCGATCCGCAGTCACTTCACTCTACCTTGCAAACGGACAAACCACCGTCATCGGAGGCCTGTCCGCAGAAACTGAGACCACTCAAAAAGACGGGGTCCCCATCCTCAAAAACATTCCAGGCCTCGGAGCCATGTTCCGCAATCAATCTGACCGCAATGGCTTCAACGACACCATGATTTTCATCACCCCACACATCCTCCCGAGGAAAGGAATCCCCGTCAACTGGAGTGGAAAGTAATTCAAATTGCCCATCACATCATGAGACTAGAGCAAATGCTTTTTGAGGAAGGATACCTCACCAAAGAGCAACTCCTTCAAATTCAGAATGCTCCTCGGCGAAATGGCGTAAAAGTTCACGAGTATATTCTGAGAGAAGGCTTAGTTTCAGACTCCGACATGGTCAGCGTTCTTGGAACCCGCCTCGGAATCCCAAAGTACGACGCAGAACAATACCCAGTTCGACCTGAAATCGCCGGGATCCTGTCCGCATCTCTCGCTGGGAAGTACCGTATGATTCCTCTCCACCGTGAGGAAAAACTCCTCATCGTCGCCATGCCTGATCCCACCGCCGTGATCGACATGGATGCAGTTCAGCGACAACTCAATCTCGAAATTGAACCCGTCATCTGCACCGAGGCCGAATACAACGACCTCATGAACAATATCTACGGCCTTGCATCCGGCACAAGTTCACTGCTAGACGACATCGAAAAAGTCGACTACGGATCTGCAGAGGCAGACGAAGAAAACGAAGAAGGCGAGGAGTCTCAACTTCAAGACCTAATGAACATCGCAGAGGGGTCAACCGCCGTTCGCAATGTCGATTGGATCATGACCCTTGCTGTCCGAGAAGGAGCCAGTGACGTCCACATCTCCCCAGAAAAGACTCACGTACAGGTTCGCCTCCGCGTCGACGGAGTTCTAAAAGACCTCCCTCCCATCCCGAAATCAATGCTGCTCTCGGTGGTCTCCCGTCTCAAAATCCTTGGCCGTATGGATATTGCCGTCACTCGCGTTCCGCAAGATGGCCGCTTTACGGCCAAAATAAGCAGCCGAGAAATTAATGTTCGAGTCTCCACTCTTCCCACCATCTATGGAGAAAACGTCGTCATGCGACTCCTCGATATGAACGCCCTCGTGTTCAAACTCGAGCAGCTAGGAATGCGAGAAAGTGACATCACCAAAATTGAGAAAGCCATCGCCCGCCCACACGGCATGATTCTTAACACCGGCCCTACCGGCAGCGGAAAAACAACGACCCTCTACTCCATTCTCGCAATGTTAAATCGCCCAGAGGTCAACATCATCACTGTTGAAGATCCTGTCGAATACCGCATCGCTCGCATCCGCCAAGTCGAACTCAACCGCAGAGCAGGTATGACCTTCGCCGGCAGTCTTCGAAGCATGCTGCGCCAGGACCCCGACATCGCTATGATCGGTGAGATTCGTGATACCGAGACTGCCAATATCGCTATTCAAGCCTCCCTCACTGGACACCTTGTCCTTAGCACCATCCACACGAATAGCGCGCTAGGCACCGTTGCTCGCCTCATGGATATGGGAATCGAACCCTTCCTCATCTCCTCAGTTCTTTCCTGTGTCATCGCTCAACGCCTTGTCCGAAAAGTCTGTGAAGATTGTGCCGAACCTTGGACTCCACCGCCCGAAGCTCTTTCCTTCTGGGGCATTCCCACCAATACAGACTCCAATTTCCTCAAGCCACAAGGTTGCAGCCGTTGTCGTCACACCGGATATCGGGGACGACTCGCCATATTTGAAGTCTTGAATATCGACGAAAACATCCAATCGCTCATCGCCTCTGGAGCGGGTGAAAATGAACTCCTTGCCGCCGCAATAGCCAGCGGAAATTTCATGACCATGAGGGAAGATGTCGCCCTCAAAGCCAGCCGAGGCCAGACCTCACTCGATGAAGCTGCCGCAAAAGTCGCTCTCTGAAAATCAACCACCATCAAACAGACACTAGCATCCAATCACCACTTCTTAACCGGAACCTTTAACGATCGCCTACTATGCCCGTCTTCAACTACCAAGCGACCGACCCCAGCGGCAAAACACGTTCGGGCACTCTAACCGCAGAAAACCTTGAAGAAGCACTCGAACAAATTGCCGATTCAAATCTCGTTCCGATCGATATCCAACAGGCAGGAGGAGCGAATGAAGGCTTCTTGTCTCACCTGAAAACTCACTATTTCTCAGTAAAACCAACCGACCTAATCGTATTCACCAAACAATTAGTCACCATGGTTCGAGTCGGCATCCCCATGACTCAAGCCTTTGCAATTCTAAAAGATCAAACCGAACAACCCCGCCTACGATATCTTGCTGGCATGATTCAGGAAGATATCGAATCAGGAATGAGCCTCTCCGCAGCGGCCGGAAAACACCCAAAAGTCTTCACTCCCCTCTTCTGTAGTATGATCGAAGCTGGAGAGGCGAGCGGAACCCTCCCCGAGGTCCTCGACCGACTCCTTTACCTGATTGAACATGAGGCCAAGGTCAAAGCTGAAATTAAGACCGCCATGCGCTACCCATTCATGGTCGTCGGAGCACTCTGTGTCGCCTTTCTCATCATGGTTGGATTCGTCATCCCACGCTTTGTCAATTTTTTCGGAAAACAAGGACTTAACCTCCCCCTCCCAACCCGAATTTGTATCTGGATGAGCGAAATACTCACCAAATACGGCGCCCTCATTTTCCTCGGAATGGTTGTGACCATCTTCTTTTGCCACCGCTACTTCAATCAAACAGAGAAAGGAAAACTCACCCGCGATCGGTTCCTTTTAGCAACACCACTGATCGGCCCAGTCCTGATTAAGGCCGCAATGACCCGTTTCGCCAGCATCTTCGCCCTCCTCCAATCAAGTGGTGTTCTTGTTCTAGATTCATTAAAAATTCTCACCCAAACCGTCGGTAATGCCGCCATCTCGGCTGAATTCGACAAAGTCAGAGAATTACTCGAAGAAGGTCATGGGATCGCCGGCCCCCTCATGTCATCCAAATACTTCCCCCCCATGCTCATCAACATGGTTCGAATAGGTGAGGAATCGGGACGCCTCGACGAAATGCTACGCCACGTCTCCGAACACTACGACGGCGAAATCAGCTACCAAATTAAAAAAATGACCGATGCCATTGGCCCCATTCTCATCGTCTCTCTAACCACCATCGTGGGCTTCTTCGCTCTCGCCATCTACATGCCCATGTGGGAACTCACGAAGATGGCTACCCCTTAAAACCTGAATCTAACAACCTTCTCCCATGGATCTCACAGAACTAATGACCCTCGCAGTCGAAAGAAGAGCATCGGACGTTCACCTTGCCCCAGAGCGGAGCCCAGCCTTTCGAATCGACGGAGCTCTCCGGGCCCTTGATGGAGAATTCCCCAAACTAACTGCTCCACAGTGCGAAGAACTCATCACCGCAATTCTTCGCCCCGACCAATTAGAGACTCTGAATAAGGACTTTGAAATCGACACCAGTCATTCACTCGACCTACCACAAGGAACCACTCGCTTTCGTATTAATGTTCACCGCCAACAACGTGGCCTTGCCGCCGTCTGCCGTATCATCCCAGATACCATTCCCTCCCCCGAGTTCCTCACCATGGAACAAGCCATCTACCGACTCTCAAAACTCCCTCGAGGCCTCGTCCTCTTCACCGGAGCAACCGGAACTGGAAAGTCGACAACCCTCGCGTGCCTCATCGAACTCATTAACCAACGAAGTCCTAAGCACATCCTAACCATCGAAGACCCGATCGAATACACCTATGTCGAAAAAAAATCCTGCATCACACAGCGAGAACTAGGAATCCATACACATGGATTCGCACCTGCACTAAAATCTGCACTTCGTGAAGATCCTGATGTCATCCTTGTTGGGGAAATGCGTGACCTCGAAACCATCTCCTTGGCCTTAACCGCGAGTGAAACCGGACACCTAGTCTTCTCAACTATTCACACCAGCGATACTTCACAGACCGTAGAGCGCATCATTGATGTCTTTCCCGCCGTC
>JAHDGN010000189.1 GCA_020627645.1 Akkermansiaceae bacterium | reverse complement strand
GCCCCCATGTTCAACACCGCTGCCGCATCCTCATCTTCCTCACCCTCCAACTTCCAAAAATCAATCGCCGACATATTCACCACACATAACCCCGCAAACGTCAACAACTCCAAACACACAACCATCGATGCAAACGGCAAAACCGGCGCATAGGCATGAACTCCAGCTCCAACCCCAAAGGCAAACGCCAAACTAGCGACCACATTCTTCCCAAAATCACTTCCAACCCCAGGCTCACCCTTCCAACAAATCAAAAAATACAACCCCACAAAAACCATCACAAATCCGCCATAACCCAAAACAATCTGCCCCAAAGCAAACAACGCCGCATAAGCACACCAACCCAAACCCGCCACCACTCCCACCATGAACCCCCCCCAATATCGTTGATGAAACTCATGGCGCTTTTCTAACTCACCACCGTCTCTCTTCATCCGAACATCCCACAAACGATCCAGAACATAAATGATCCACACCGCCACCCCCAAGGTCACCCACAACTCCCACGGCAAACTCACCACCCCCCATGCCTGTGAAAAAATCCAAGCCCAGGCCACCGCCACAACCGGAGCGTCCAAACTCAATAAGTTTGGCCACAACCACCACGGATATCTCCCCTGTTCGTTTTCAGTGATTACAGTACACTCAACCACTCATCCTGAAATTCAAGTTTTCCTTAACGGCAAATAGCGAAACGATCGAACGATCATCGTTCGATCAACCTGAAAAACTCACCTCTCTGGCACACAAAACTCCTCCAGCTTCAACAAAAAACCTTCTGGCGCATGCGTCTCAAACATCACGAAATCCGCCGCCAAATCGCTCCACTTTCCATTCAATGGCAAATAAAATTTCACCGCCCCCGCCAAACCAACATTGTTACTCTCATACCAGACCACCTGCTGTTCTGAAAAACCACTTCCTCCCTCAGCAACTCTCCAATCAGTCACCTCAAAATCTTCCACCCCTGGATAAAGATCGGATCGATACCTCTCCAAATCAGACTCAATCCAATCAGCGGAAGCTGCCGCTCCCCCCATCGAATACCCAAGGGCATCAAAAAACTCCTGATACCTCTTCTCCGCAAGCACATCGACCCAACCACGAATAACGTCGAGCAACTCACCATCCGATATTTCCCGATTCACAAAAACCATCCGCTCAGAAAACCTCAATCAACAACAAATCCACAACGTCCAAAGGGCACCTACTCATCCGCCTCCTCCAAATTCGACACAAAAGGAGGAACCGGGCAACCAATCGCATCCGCAATCGATCTCAACAACTCTGCTTCACGACTCGTCAAATCTCCATCCGCTGCCGCAGCTTCCCCACACGCCACCAACAACTCACGCTTCACCAAAGGCGTCGCCACATCAAACTTGTCCAACACCTCATCCAAATCTCCCAACGACACCGCCCCGCTCCACCACCCCGCCTCCCGCAGAACCCCGCAACTGCTCGCTCATAAGCCTTCTCCACTTCAACATCACTCCCCGCTCCAATCTCCGCCATCGTTGACACCAACAAATTCGCCTCTCCACGCAGCTGCGACATCTTCCCATACCTCATCTTGCGGAAACCCCGCCCCTCAAAATGGCTCACCAAGTGACGCTCCACCACCCGCTGAATCATATACTCAAACAAATCTACCGACTGATCACTCGCGATCAACCACCGCGTAATTTCCACAAACCTCTCATATTCCAATCCGCTCACCCCCCTCAAGGCTGGCAACGCAATATCAATCAACGCAATCTTCCTCGCCGAATGCACCCCCCTCACCTCATCTTGCCAATCCAAGGCCAAAACCGTCGCCTCCTCCCCAGCCACCTTCCGCAAAAAAGCAACCTCACCATCCCTCAACTCATCATCCTCCGCTAACAAAAGACCAAAAATCAACGCCTGCGCCTTCTCCCGATCATGCCCAGCCTCCTGCCAATGCTCAGCCAATCCACTGCGAATCCTCGCCCCCGTTTCCTGACTCCTCCGGCTCTCCTCCCCCATCGCATCCAGCGCTCCAATCACCGCCACCCCAGGGAGCGGATCAAACGCCCCACGCTTCTTCTTTTCCTTCCTCTTCACATGGCCATCCGCCACCGGCTTCACATCAGTCTCCACAAAACTTCCATCCCAATGCTCCTGAATCGCCTTAATCCTCACCTGCAAAGGCGGATGCGTCGCCAACCCAAAACTAAACAAACCCGCACTCGAGAAAAACATATGGCTCGCCTCCCCCGCCTTCGCCGAACTCATTCCAACGCCCATCATCCCACCAATTTTCTTCAAAGCCCCCGCAATCCCATCCGGATTTCGAGTGAACTGCACCGCTGACGCATCAGCCAAATACTCACGCTGCCTCGACACCGCCGCTTGAATCATCCTGCCAAAAAACACCCCAATTCCCCCAATGATCATCAATCCCAAACCCAACAACATAATTACCATCGCCGCCTGAGCCCCCTCCCGATTGTTTCCACGCCTCGATCCACCCGAATACCTCATCACATTTAACATCATCCGCCCCACAATCGAAATCACCAACAAACCAAAAACCACCCCCATCAACCGCATATTCAATCTCATATCCCCATTCAAAATATGACTAAACTCATGAGCCACCACCCCCGACAACTCATCCCTCGAAAGCCTCTGCAAACACCCCCTTGTCACCCCAATCACCGCATTCGACGGCTCAGTCCCAGCCGCAAACGCATTAATCGACTCCTCATCATCCATCAAATACACCTGCGGCACCGGCATCCCCGATGCGATCGCCATCTCCTCCACCACATTCAACAACCTCCGCTCATCAAAATCCGTCGTCCCAGGCATCACCAACCTCGCCCCCAAATCCTCCGCCACCACCTTCCCCCCCGCACTTAACTGCATCGACTTAAAACCACTCGCCGCCACAATCAACCCACCTGTCAAAATCGAAACCGGCGCCACCAAAACCGCCCACTGATCCGGCCCTAAGATTCCTAGAACCAAACCATTCACCGCCAACAAGACTCCCAAAATCGCCAAAATAAACCACAAATACAACCACTTCGACTTCCGACGCGCCGCCTCCTGTGCCTCAAAAAAATCCATCGCTCTAAAATAATCTCACCCCCAACCGCCCGTTCCAATCAACGGGCGGTAACCATCTCTTCTCCTAACTAAAGTCCACCTTCACCGACTCACGCTCAGCTTCATCCGCAACCTCAAACAACACCGCCGGGCTAAAATTGAACATCCCCGCAATAATGTTACTCGGGAAAGCCTCTCGCTTATTGTTATAGTTCATCACCGCGTCATTGTAACCCTGACGAGCAAACGCCACCTTATTCTCCGTCGCCGTCAACTCCTCACTCAACTGCTTCATATTTTCATTCGAACGCAAATCAGGATAAGACTCAGACAACGCAAACAATCGACCCATCACCGATCCCAAACCGCCCTCAGCCGCCATCAACTTACCCATCCCTTCAGCACTCTCTGGATTCACATCCTGCCGGGCCGACGACGCCGCATTCCTCGCCTGAATCACAGCCTCCAAAGTCTCACGCTCATGAGACATATAAGTCTTCGCCGTCTCGACCAAATTTGGAATCAAATCATGACGTCTCTTCAATTGCACATCAATCTGTGCAAACCCATTTCGAAAACGGTTCCGCAGCTTCACCAATCCATTGTACTGCCCCACCGTCAACCACAACCCAATCAAGATAATCGCCACAACGACAATCCCAATCGTCAACACAGCACTTCCAACAAAAATAAACTCAGTCATAACGCTCCCTATCCTGCCTCCTCTAACCACTATAAAATCACAATTACCCCGCCCAACCCCTAACACCCCCTCCAAAAATTCCTTGCCCCCTCGCGCCTAAATTCGTCATTTTTGCAGGCAACTTTATGAGGTTTCTAAAGACGACTCTCTTTTTAAGCGCTGTTCATACTCCAATCTTATCAGCTCAAATTGATCTCCAATCTGAAGACCAGGTCTTTATCCGTGTCTCCACTCCCCAACCAACCCCAACTCGACCCAATATCATCCTTCTCATGGCCGACGACATGGGCTGGGGAGACACCACCATGAATCAAGAAGGATCCACCTCCAACACCTGGATCAACACCCCTGGACTCAACAGCATGGCATCTGATGGCATCAGATTCCGCCGGTTCTATTCCGCCAGCCCAGTATGCTCACCCACCCGCGCCGCATGCCTCACCGGAAGAAACCCTTTCCGCGTCAACGTCCCCGACGCCAACCGAGGTAAAATTGACCAGAACGAAAAACTCCTATCCGAAGTCCTCCAAGAAAACGGCTACCTCACCGGGCACTTCGGCAAATGGCATCTCGGCACCCTCACCACCCTCCGACAAGACTCGAATCGAGGCAACCTCAACAACACCAATGACTACTCACCTCCATGGCAACACGGTTACAACTTCGTTTTTGCCACCGAAGCAAAAGTCCCCACCTTCCATCCCATGCGGAAAGCAGTGAACGGCTCCCCCCAACCACTCAACTTTGACGACCCAAACTACTACGGAACCTCCTACTGGAACGCTCCCACTGACCCTACCACCTGGCTCACCGCACCAGAGGGACTTCGGGTCCCCGTCACCGACAACATGACCGGCGATGATTCACGTGTCATCATGGATCGGGCCATCCCATTTATCCAAGAATCAGTCTCCAACAAAAAACCCTTCCTGTCCGTCATCTGGTTCCACACCCCACACAAACCAGTCGTCGACCCCGATGGCGTCGAACCCATCGACACTCGAATCCCCTTCGTCAAATCAATCCAAGGAATGGATGCACAAATCGTTCGCCTCAGAAACGAGCTCTCGTCACTTGGCATCGCTGAAAATACCATGATCTGGTTCTGTTCCGACAATGGTCCCCAAGCCGGCGTCGGCGGCTCAGTTGCCGGATTCCGAGGCTCAAAACGCTCACTCTTCGAAGGAGGTGTCCGCGTCCCAGCTACCCTTGTCTGGCCTCAGCAAATCCCAGCAGGACAAATTTCCGACTTCCCCTCCCATGTCTCAGACTACTACCCAACCATCCTCGACTACCTAAACATCAATCCCTCTCCTCAAAAGCCCCTCGATGGCATCAGCCTCCGCCCCTCTCTTGACGGTCACACCACGATTCGCACCCGCCCCATGGGATTCCTCTATCGTTCGCAAATCTCCTGGGTCACCCACCAACACAAACTCATCTCCGGAGATAACGGAACCACCTGGCAACTCTATGACCTCCTCAATGACCCCTTCGAGACCAACAACCTCGCCTCCACCCAACCCACCCTCCTCAACGAAATGATCGCCGAATACACCCAATGGAGAACTTCCGTAAACAACGACACCCGATACCCCTCAGACCTCACCTCAACTGATAGCGACAACGACGGACTAGTGGACGACTTCGAAACCAACACCGGCCTCAGCGGTGGCCCCTCAGATCTCGGCACGAACCCCAACCTCGCTGACACCGATAACGACGGCTGGAACGACGGAGCAGAAATCTGGCTCGGCACAAATCCACTTGATCAAAACAACAAACCCGCCAATGCCCCAATCCAACCCGATACCGATAGTGACAACGACGGACTCCTCGACGCCTGGGAAATCATCAACTTCTCCTCCCTCGCAGCCTCCCCCACAGATGATCCCGATGGCGACAACACCAACAACCTCGCCGAACACAACTCAGGAACCAACCCCAACGACAAGCAATCAACCTTCCTTCTCAACCTCGACCAATCCCGTCAAGGAGTCTACAACGCCACCTGGCCCTCAACCCCCGGAAAGATCTACCAAATCCAAACCTCACCAGATCTCGAAACCTGGTCCCCTCTAGGATCCCGAAAATTCGGCAACGGATCGACCATGAACCAACTCGTCTGGCTTCCCAGCACCTCAACTCAAGACTTCTACGCCCGAGTGATCATCATCGAGCCCTAGCCCGAATATTTAATGAAACAGTTTGAGTTCGCCTCAGATCATTGCATTTCAGTAGGCGGACACCGATTTCGGGGAAAGACTGAAGACACATTCTGTCTTTCCCCGAAATCAAGGACAACGACCTGAAATTCTATGAGATGGGACGAAATCGAGCTGGGCTCATGAAATATTCGGGTAAAGCTCCTTCCCCCTTGAAACTTCCCTCCTTCCCCCTAAAACCCCTCCATGTTCTCCAACCTCGCTGACTCCCTCGACAAAACCTTCCGCAACCTCCGCGGCGTCGGCAAAATCTCCGAAAAAAACATCGCCGACTCCCTCCGTGAAGTCCGACTTGCCCTCCTTGAAGCCGACGTCGAACAAAACGTTGTCAAAGAATTCATCGCCAATGTTAGCCTAAAAGCCCAAGGCGCCGACGTCCTCAAATCCGTCAAACCTGGCGAACAAATTGTCAAAATCTTCCAAGACGAACTCACCGAACTCCTCGGTGGTGACCAATCCCCCGTCAATCTCAACCCTCCCGGATACATTCTCCTGTGCGGCCTCAACGGTGCCGGTAAAACGACCACCGCCGCCAAACTCGCCCTCCGACTCAAAAAAGAAGGCCGCCGACCACTCCTCGTCGCCCTCGACCTTTACCGACCCGCGGCTATCGACCAACTTGCCAAACTTGGTGAGCAAGTTGACGTCCCAGTCTTCACCCCAGACCCCACCGAAAAAGACCTCGTCAAAACAGCCAAG
>JAHDGN010000188.1 GCA_020627645.1 Akkermansiaceae bacterium | reverse complement strand
ACTCTTTCCCCAAAAAACAACGACAACGGGCGCTAGCAACAGAAAAAGCCCCATCACAAAAAAGAGGACCAAAGCAATGAGAAGTTCGAACACTCACCATACCAATCAGACCTCGATGAATTTTCCATGAACCTCCCGTGAAAAAGAGTTTCCCAATTCTCACTCCCTTCTCTAAAACGCGAGTGCTAATGAAATTTCTAGCTCTTTTACTTCTCCTTATTAGCCCAGGTTCCTCAAAAGAAGGCTGGTCACGCTTCAGAGGTGATAACGGATCGGGCAATTCTAAAATAGACCTCCCTATCATCTTCAACCAGAAAACCCTCAAATTTTCCACCCAACTCCCTGGTCCCGGCTCTAGCTCCCCGATCATCTGGAAATCACACCTCTACATCACTGCCGAGGCTCCTTCCGGACAAGATGTTTACCTCATCTGCCTCGATGCCCACACTGGACAAAAGAAATGGCAAGCCGAACTCCCAGTCAGGTCATACTCTCTCCACCGCTTCAACAGCAAGGCCGCCTCCACCCCCTCAGCAAACGATCATGCCGTCATCGTCAGCTGGTTCAACGGAGACACAAAGCGAACCATGATCTCCGCTTTTTCACACAAAGGAAAAAAGCTCTGGGACTACGAAGTTGGCGCCGTCAAAACAAGCCACGGACCCAGCCTCCAGCCGATCATTCACGACAACTTCGTCATCTTCGCACATCTTCACCATAAAGGCGGATACGTTTCGGCACTCGACCTCAAAACAGGACAACCCCGATGGAAAAAGGAATACCCCGGAAGCCGAGCAACCTACGTCGCCCCATACATTCACCAAACTGAATCCGGCTCAGAGATCATCGCCGCCTCGCAAGCCTGTGGCGTCATCAGCCTCGACCTCCTTACCGGAGAGGAAAAATGGTCCCTCCCCAAAACGTTCAAACATCGTACCATCACCTCGCCCATCAACGTTCTTGAAGGAACCGACTCAAACACCCCTCTCATCGCCGTAGGGTGTAAGAATGGGATCTTCTTTGCCGCCCAACCACCCAACAGAGAAAAACCCAAAGCCTCCATTGCCTGGCGCATGAAAGGAAACACCCCATACGTTCCAACCCCAGTTTCCAATGGCCACACTCTCTTTGTCCTCTCCGACGGAGGGATGCTCTCAGCCCTTGAAGCAAAAACTGGTAATTTACTCTGGAAACAATCACTCCAAGGAAACTTCTACGCCTCTCCCATCATCTCCAATCAAAAGCTCTACGCCCTATCCCGTGAAGGAGAAATCATCGTTATTGACGCCTCCAAATCTCCAAAAAAATACCACGAACTCTCACGCTTCAAACTGACGGCCGACCCAAAACATCCCCACACCGATTCAACCCCAGCTGTTTCCCATCATAACATCTACCTCCGCATCGGCTCTCGCATCGAATGTCATGGCAAACACACCCCATGAAAGGTCGAATAAGAATCACCCCTCAAACTCCCTCACCCACTCTGGTAAAGTATCACCCGCTTTTCCACAAATCGACTCCGAGAATCTCCCTGACTGATCAGTCGGCTCTAAATTAAATTCGATCGTAGGAATGCCTCTCCTCCGAGCCATATCCGCGTAACCCGCTGCAGGATACACCTGACCTGATGTTCCCACCGCGATGAACAAATCAGCTTCTCCCAAGCGACTTTCAATCAAATCCATTTCATAAGGCATCTCCCCAAACCAAACAATATCTGGTCTCATTCTTCCCCCACAATTTTCACAACGATCACCCGCTCCTAGATCCGCACTCCACCGATAGGACTTCCCACAAACCAAACACTTCGCCTGACGCAGCTCACCATGCATATGGATCACCTCCCGATTTCCTGCTCGTTCATGCAGATCATCGACGTTTTGAGTCACTAAGGTCAACTCAACCCCCTCTCTCTTTTCTAACTCAACCAACGCCCGATGAGCAGCGTTTGGTTCAACCTCAAACAACTGGTCCCGTCTCAAATTGTAAAATTGATAAACCAACCCTGGATTGGCCTCGAACCCCTCCGGAGTTGCAACCTCCTCAATCGCATGCCCTTCCCAAAGCCCACCCGCATCACGAAAAGTCGAAATCCCTGACTCCGCCGAAATGCCCGCTCCAGTTAACACAAATATTTTCATTGCGAAACTTCTATCTTACCGAAGCCCTTCTTACCAGCTTCCAAAGATAGGCCACAATGGCAAAAACAAGAGAGCCAAGAAGCTCTCGAAGCTCCAAAAATGACTATTGATGAGCACGTTAAGCGAAGGTCGTGAGCCTCTCGACTCGGCACCAAAAATCAACAAATATCATATGTGCATGCATATGTTTTAATTTAACATATTTTGATAACTTTATAATGAATCCCGATCTTCCATATCCAAACTTGAGAATATCTCTGAAATGAATTATCAAATACCTCTCATATGGACCCGCATTTGATCAAAAATAACAAATCTCCCTTCCATATAGTCTTGTTCCTATGCACCTTCATGATGACAACAATCGCAAAGGCGCAAGGTCCAGGCTTTGCAAATATACAACGCGAACTTCCAGATGATTTCGCACAAGAACTAGCTGCCTTTAACACAGTTCGGGGAGATCGGAATCTAATGGCTGGTTTTCACCGTGGCTATCTTTGGATTCAGGGGCGCCCAGGCAACAACCCACGCGAAATTTCAGATCCCGAATACGCGAGAATTTTCGATTATCCCATCTTAGAGGAAACCGACACACATCCCTCTCAAGGACGATTAACGGTATTTGATATCTCTAACCCCAATGATATTCGCCTTCGCTGGACTCAGGTAAACAAAGTCAACGTCACATTTCGAGCCGAACACACCATCTTTATCACTGAAGGTGATGAATACATGATGCCTATGGGCTCACGAAATTTTTACGACTTCTCAAATATTGGAAGCTCACAAACTCAATACATTGTCCCCCCAACTGAAAGGAGACAGTTAGGCTATCGCATGGGAAATGTTCGTGCTGGTCTCGCAGCTTCAGCCGATTTCTTACTCTTACCCTATCACGTCTCCGGAAACTACGGATACGTTGGAAGTACACATCCGATCGCCTTTCGTGACCTCACGCTACCAGAAGCAGATCAACTTGTTGGAACACTAGCAACAGATGAGGGAGAAGGTGGAATCAATTCGAAACTCTCGATGATGGTCATTGGTAACCTTGCCCTCGCCACAGCCCAACATAATGGTCAAGAAAAGGTCTTCTCCTTCGACGTAAGTGACCCAACAAATTCAAGTCGTTTAGATCCAGACGGGCTTCAAGATGGAATTGGCAGAGACGATATCACGACAGGTGGGTATGAACCCTGCATCTGGAAACACTACATCGTCTACGGAAATTCTTCTGTCAATCGTTCTCTCATCACCATTATCGATTTTAGCAACCCAACCGATATTCGATATGTTCGAAGCATCCGCGATGAACGTATTTGTGCAGCTCGATATCAGCAATTTCAGGATAACTTCCTCTTTACTGGAAATGCTAAGATCGACATGACCAAGGCCACATCAGGCACTTGGCAAAATGGCATCTTTATCCCGGATTTCACCGATGCAGAATGTATCAATCTGTTGTTTCGACCAAATGCACATGCCGACCCAGACCGTCGACAGCAATACTCGGAGTATATCCTGCCCCTAGGTAACCTTGCCGTTATGGGAACCAAAAATGAAACGGTTCACTTATACGCTCATCAGGCAGAACCTGACCGCCGCCCCCCAGAACTCGCTTTTTCAAGCCCTTCTGATCGCGAACGTAACGTTCACCAACGAGGACGAGTCGGCATTGTCATCCATGAAACCTTAAACTACCTCACTGTTAATAACAACACCTTCGTCGTCCGACCGATCAACGGGAATCCGATCGCGGGGAAAATCACATCGTCGGACAAAGATATCATCAACTTTGTTCCAGAAAGCCTCCTCGCGGCCGACACCACTTACGAGGTGATCCTCAATGGCATCGAAGACATCGCGGGCAATCAAATGCCACTCACACGATTTCTTTTCTCAACCGGAAATGTTATCAACGAAGGAAACGAAAACACCCTAACGAATAATCTTTACTACAATTTCGACGAACAAACGAACGACCAATTCCCGGGAAACAATCATGGTTCTAGATTCAATTTCGAGAGCAATCCTTTTTCAACTCAGTCGATAGCTGGCAGCCACGCCCTTCGGTTCGACGGTGTCGATGACCATGTCGCGGTCAACGGCATGAATTACAGTGAAACAAACAATACCGCAGTCACTGTAGGTGCCTGGATCCGCACAAGCTCTGATCGTGCCCAAATTATCGCTAGTTTTGATCGCAGTGACTATTGGAGATTCGCAATCGGAGGGATTGGCGACAATTCCCCTGATGGAAAAATAAGTTGGGAAGTAAACACAAGCACTGGCTTGCGAACGATCACCTCGGACCGAACCGTCAACGACGGCAAATGGCACCATGTGGTCGGTGTATTTGACGGAGCAGATCGAAAAATGAGTGTTTTTGTCGATGGGGTCCAAGAAGGAGAACTTACCACGACCTCAGATCGGTTTGGCAGTGGCAATGTTCGATTTGGTATCATTGGCACAGGATCTGAAGCGAGCAACTTCAACAGCGCTATCGGACCCAACTTCTATTTCAACGGCTTCATGGATGATCTGTTCATCGAGGAGCGCGCACTAAGCGGAAATGAAATTAGAACCTATTATAATCGCAAAAAGACAACCCCAGCTCCTGTAATTTCTGGGATCGACTTATCGAGCAACCCTGTAGCAACAGGAACTCCACTAACAATGACGGTAACAGCATCGGACCCGAGTAATCATGCACTCGAATATCAAATGTCATTCGGCGACGGCAATGGTTTCGGGCCTTGGCAAACTTCTCCGGTCTTCAATCACACCTTTACCAACGAGGGAAACTACAACCTCTCTGTCAGGGTGCGAAATAGTTTCCAAACCCAAACTGTAACGAATCGCCTCGTGACAGTGCTAAATAACTTACCGACCCCCATATCAGCCACACGAAACTCTACCTTTGCCCAGATCAACGGACACCAAATTTTGGTCGTGAACCCTGACAACGACTCAGTGACTTCATTCCGGGCGAGTAACTTGTCTGTTCAGTTTGAGGCGCAAGTAAACTCCGACCCCAGAAGTATCGCATACCATTCACCGACCGGACTAGCTTGGGTAACTTGTCATGATGCTGACTGCATTGACATCATTCGGCCAAGCGATGGTATCACCGTCCAATCTATCAAATTGGACTACGGGGCAGAACCTTATGGCCTCGCTTTCAGCCCAGATAACTCCTCAGCCTACATTACCTTGCAGGGTTCTGGACAAATAATCCAAGTGAATGCCAATCGTCGTGAGATTGTTTCAACAATTGATCTTGGAAATTCAGTTCAACCACGCGCCTTGGCTATTTCTGCTGACGGCAACCACGTCTACGTCACCCGCTTTATTTCACCAAAAGATGAAGGACATATTTTCGCAATCAACACCGCAGATAACACCTGGAGAACGATCTCTCTTCCAGCCGATACAACAACACCAGACACCGAAAATAGTTCCCGAGGCGTTCCTAATTATCTCTCAGCGATCACCATCACCGCCAACGGCGAAGGTGCTTGGGTTTCGGCACAAAAAGCCAACGTGTTTCGAGGAATCACAAGAGATGGACTGCCCCTTCTCCCCGACCGAACTGTCCGCACCCTCTATTCCTACATCGACCTCAACACCGAGCAAGAAGACATCTCAAAAAGAATAGATATTGATAATAGCAATTCTCCAATGGGCATTGCCTCTTCTCCAAGTGGAGGACATCTTTTCTCGGTCCTTCAGGCGAACAATCGCCTGATTGCTCTTGATAGCCTCAACCTCGGAATCATCAGCAACCAATTGGTTTCTGGACGATCCGACGGCGATGAAGATGCTTCAGACCTATACCAAGCCCCTCAAGATATACTTTTTCTCTCCCGAAATACTCTTGTAGGAAATCGCGATTTGATCCTCACCAAAAACTTCCTAGATCGATCAGTCTCCGTATTTGATGTGACCGACTTTATTGATCGAGCCAGCGGAATCTCATTTGTTGGGAAAATTACGACCGTTGAGAACGAAAAACTTGCCGCCGAGGTCCTTCAAGGAAAACAGCTTTTCTACGACGCCGCTGATACTCGCTTGGCCTCCGATGGCTACCTAGCTTGTGCCAGTTGTCACATGGATGGGGGCTCAGATCATCGTGTTTGGGATTTTACCGATCGCGGTGAAGGACTTCGCAACACCATCGATCTACGCGGCAAAGGGGGGATGGCTCATGGCTTCCTCCACTGGTCTGCAAATTTTGATGAAATTCAAGATTTTGAAGGAGACATCCGAGCCCATTCGGGAGGAACAGGCCTAATGAATAACGATGATTTCAATACTGGAAACCGAAACGAACCCCTGGGCCTTCTGAAATCAGGCTATAGTAGCGATCTAGATGCATTAGCATCGTACGTTGCATCTTTGAAACATGCCGGACGCTCCCCTCATCGTGATAGCGATGGAAAACTAAGCGGTCGTGGTAAAATTGGACTAAGAATCTTTAATGAACTCAACTGTTCCGATTGTCATGGAGGAGACCAATTCACGATAAGCGCTAATACAGAGACTTTACGTAATGTTGGATCGATCAC
>JAHDGN010000588.1 GCA_020627645.1 Akkermansiaceae bacterium | reverse complement strand
AAATTTGGCAAAAAGAGTTCGAAGACAGCTTCGAAGCACCAGCTGCCATTCACGATAACACCATCTTCATCGGCAATATTGACCAAAACCTCTATGCCCTCGAACTCAAAACCGGGAAACAAAAATGGGCCCTCACCACCGAAGACAAAATCACCGCCGGCGTCACCCCTACACCTTCTCCCATCGACCCAAACAAAACCTGGATTATCCTAAACGGATACGATGGAGCTTGCCGTGCTATTGATTCTGAAACCGGAAAGGAAATATGGCAAAACCTCACCGAATCTCCCATCAATGGAGCACCAGCCATCGTCGACAACAAATTCATCGTCTTTGGAGGCTGCGATAACCACCTCTACACCCTCCACCTAAAAACCGGCAAAGAATTCAAAAAGATCGAAGGAGAAGCCCCCATCGTATCCACTGTTGCCACTCAAGGAAACTTCGTCACCTGGGCCGACCACTCAAACAAGGTCATGGCTGCCGACCTCACCTCTGGCAAAAAACAATGGTCATACTCAGATCGCAAGTTCCCTTTCATGGCCGCTCCTGCCATCGACAAACACCAAATCTTCATCGGTGGACGCGACAAAAAACTCCACGCCCTCTCCAGAGACAAAGGAAAACCTCTCTGGAAATTCAAAACCGGTGGCCGAGTTGAATCCTCACCAGTCGCCTTCATCGATGGAGTCATCTTCGGATCCTCCGATGGCCGCCTCTACGCCCTCGACTCCGAAACCGGAAAACCACGCTGGCGCATCGACCTCGGAGAGTCCCTCGTCGCAGCCCCTACCTTCGCTAGCAAAACCATTCTCATTGGTTCAGAAACCGGCACCCTATTCGCGCTCTCTAACTAGATGAGATGAGGCTACCAGAAGGCACTACTGACAGCCACATGCCGTCTAGACCTTCGCACTCACCCATTTCCCTCGATACAAAATCACCAAAAAGATTCCCGCCTGAACAAAGATATCCACACTCATCACGACCCAAATGACTTCCAACGAAATCCACCCCATCCAGTCGATGACACTCATCACCACAATCCGAAAACTAATCAAACTTACAAAAGACCACATCATCACCGTCCTTGTTGCAC
>JAHDGN010000187.1 GCA_020627645.1 Akkermansiaceae bacterium | reverse complement strand
AGAGGATCTTGAATCTTATCATCAGAAGAAGGTGTTAAATCATCTTGAGGGTGTGGCGGCGTTGATTATGCATTCACCCAGCGATGACATTGTTTCTATTCAGAATGCGGGTGAAATATATTCCGCGCTACCACATCCAAAGTCGTTTATTTCGTTGGCGGGTGCTGATCATTTGTTGACGCGCCCGGTTGATGCTGAATATGTGGCAGATCTTATTCAGGTATGGTCTCTTCACCATTTGTCGGGCAGTTGATCTAGATCGACGTTGATTTGGATCTTTTTTGTTTGTCGATCATTTTGGAAGCGCCAACTCCAAGTCCGTGGAAGATGATTGGAATGATCCATCCGAGGGCGATGCCCCAGAGAAGAATGGAGCTGGCGCACTGGACCTGTTCACGCATTTGAGTACCACCTATGAGTTTTGCGAGAAAGGGGGTGATGTGTTCTCGAAAGAGACAGCCGGAGACAAAGAAAGCCCAGCCGAGAAGAATCGACTTTTTCCATCCGACTCCAATCCACCCTCGATAAGTGGGGTAGATGATAGAGATCACCAGTATTATCGGGCATAGGAGTTTAAGGATGGTGATGATCATGGGGAGGGAGTGTCAGTTACCTTTTTGAGGCAAAGGTGATCGTTTTCATCAGATCGCCGAGGGACTTCCAGTCGTTGATTTTGACGGGGTAGCTGCGTCCGTGGATCCCGTTGGGAGGAGAAATTTTTGGAGCGAGTTCTTTGGAGGGAATAGTGTAGATGAAGGCTGGGTCTGTGTCGGAGTTTCGGTTGAAGTGTTGTTTCCAGGAATTGGCGAGAATGGAGAATTGTTCGCCAAAGTGTTGGCCCTTGTCTTCGGCGAAAACTTCGGGAGCGGTTAGGAAGACAATGCCTTTGAAATTCCCGGGGCCGAAGGAATGAACCATGACATTATAGGTGTTGCCGGCGTTTGTGTTGATGTTTGCAGTAAGATTGGGAAAGCCACCCCATGGCGCTTGGTCGGGGACGGCTTTGGTCGAGATCATCTTTGGAATGTACTCGCTCCAGTATGTCTTCCATGATTGGAGGTATTCTTGGACGTTTTTGTTATAGTATTTGTTTCCTGGCTTGGCAGTAGCGAGCTGGATGTAGTCGTCTTTGAGAGAGGGTAAGTTTTTGAAATAAGTACGAGGAATCCATTCTTTGAGAAGAGGGTTTTTTTGTCCTTTTTGTCCGGCGGAGGGCATGAAGACGATGCCGGTTGGTCGGCCTGTTTGTGCGCCAAGCTGGTGCCCGATTGAGGCTGCGAGTCCCTTTGCTTCTGCCCATACGGATGCGAAGCGGTTGTTTGGGGTGGTGGAGACTGCGACGCTGAATCGGCTGGGAGATGGGTGGGATGAGCGCATGGCTTTGCGTGCGATCATTCGGACAGGAGCGGAAGATTTTGTCGGTATTTTCGGGATGCTGTGACCATGGGGAGCTGCGACGAACCAAACATCTCCAAAGATGATGTTGTTAGCGGTGCGTTGGTGAACGAGTTTGTTATCGATGAAGAATTTGACATCGAGTTGATATGGTTTTGTTCCGGCAGGCATGGCAGGAAGAGTGACTTGCCATTCGCGCATGCCTTTGGTGACGGGGATGGATTTTTTGATGTCACCGAAGGTGAACTCGATTTGAGCTTTGCCCTTCGCTTCGAATCCCCAGTTATGGACAGCAGACCCCCAGATGGTGACGGGTTGGTCGGCTTGGAGGATGGCGTTATCTCGGAATTGGGTGCTGAGGAGAGGCATCTTTCGGTATTCGTAGACGATGCCGACGGATTTGGGGTCGATGGTAACGTTGGCGACTTCTAATTTTTCATCGGGCCAGGTTTCTTTGGTGACCCGTTTTTGGTCAAAGTAAATGAAGGGGGTCATGGGGAGGAGGGCGGTGTTGTAGAGAGAGGGGCGGAAGCCGATACCGCTGGTGCCGTAGGAGACGCCTTTCGGGTGGGGCACGTTGTCGGCCTTGAGGATGATTGTGTGGCCTTCAATTGTGGCTTTGGCAGGGTGCCAAACACGGTTTTGATCGGCGAGGTAGAAGTGGGTGACTTGGTCGATTCCGTTGGGAATGATGGTGGGGTCGGCGAAGCCGGTGGCGTTTTCATTGCGTCCTTGTGCATTGGATTTGTTTTCGGCGACGACGAGGCCGTCGGCGGTGTGGTCGAATTCGATGGTGAGTTGATTGCCTTTGACGGTGTAGGATTTGAAGATGGGGCCGTTGGCGATGATGTTTTTGCTGTATTGGTTTTTCAGGGCGTGGAGTGCGAGGCGCTGTCCGGGAACGGCTTTGTTTCGGTAGTGAATCGAGCCTTCGATATCGATTTGGCTGGCCATTCCAGTGTGAGGAATGTCACGAGCCATGGTGGTCCCGGCTCGCATGCCGTATGGGGCAGCGATGGAAGGGTGGGAATTTTTCCAGCCGCCTTTGGGCCCTGGAGAATAAAATTGGTGAAAGTAGACGGGGAGGTTTGGGCGGTTCCAGCAGGTTCGCCATCCTTTGATGAGGCAGTGGAGATGGTGGTAGTAGTTCGTGCCACCACCGATGTTGGCGTATCCTTGGTTCCAGATCGCACCGCGGAGGGCGAAGGGGATCACGGGGTTGAGTCGGGCGTTGAAGAGCCAGCTGGAGTCGCGGTTGCCTTGGAGGTTGCCTGGAATGTTGTTAGGAATTGGTTTGGCAGTTTTCCCGTCTGCGACGAGTTGGTTGTTTTCTTTGAGGGTGTTTTCGATCGATTGGTAGAAATGGTTCCAAGCTTTTTTGTGTTCGGGAGTGGAGGGATCTGTTTCGAGGATTTGTTGATGGATGTTTTGAATGTAGGGGGAGGGATGGTTGGCGAAGCCTTGGCGAGGGGTCCAGGCTTGGATGGAAGTTTGAGAGAAGGAGCAGTTGAGGATGCCGATGGGGACTTTGAGTTCGTGGTAAAGTTTGTGAGCGAAGGCGTAGGCGACTGCGGAGTATTGGCCATAGTTGCCATTTTTCCAATTGCCGGAGGCGTGCTCGATGGGGTGGAGGCAGGCGAAGTAATCTGTGATCGAGAATTCGCGGATGGGATGGATGTTGTTGACGGGATCAGTTTTGAGTTTTCTGGAGGTGGATTTTTGGGCGATCCATTGCATGTTGGATTGTCCAGAAGCGAGCCAGACTTCGCCAACTAGGATATTTTTAAGGGTGAGTGTCTGATTGTTAGAGGTGGTGACTCGGAGTTGGCGAGGTTCGAAGCTGGCTTCGAGGGGAGCAAGATTGAGGGACCATTTGTGATTGTTTTTGGTGGTGGTGGTTTTTGTTTGTCCGGCAAACGTGAGCGTGATCTCAGTATTTGGAGTGGCCCAACCCCAGATTGGAACAGGCATGTCTCTTTGGAGGACGGCGTTGTGGTTGAAGGGGGCTCCGAGTTTGAGTGATGATGGAGTTTTCTCAGCAAAGGAGTTGAGGGAGGAAATGATTAAGAGGATGATTGCGTGGATGGGTTTCATAAGGGATCTTTTGTTTGTTGCGTGGAAATTAGTGGAGTTGGATACTGAGTTTGGTTTGTTGAATTATCAATGATTGTGTCAGGAGATTGCTTGGTGGGCACAAGGAAGGCGTCACCTCGTTGTTGAGAGTGCAATTCGGCTTTCTCAACTTGAGAAAAACTGAACTCAATTTCTTTGCAGAAGGAAGTTCTTAGAGGTGTCCTTCAATTGAGGTTTCGATCGGGGAGGACTCTGGATAGGTGAAGGTTTTGCCTTCGTAGTTTCGCAGAATCGTTTGTTGATCGTTTTGTTCGACGATGTAGTCGGGATTAACGGGGATTTTGCCTCCTCCTCCTGGGGCATCGACGACGAATTGTGGGATGGCGTATCCGGAGGTGTGTCCGCGGAGGCCTTCGATGATTTCGATACCTTTGGCGATGGCGGTTCGAAGGTGAGAGGTGCCTTGGATGAGGTCGCCTTGGTAGAGGTAGTAGGGGCGGACTCGGCACATGATGAGTTTGTGGACGAGGTCGCGTTGGACTTCGACCGTGTCATTGACGCCTTTGAGGAGGACAGATTGGTTGCCCATGGGGATGCCTGCGTCGGCTAGGCGGGTGAGGCCGTCGCGGACTTCGGAGGTGAGTTCGCGAGGGTGGTTGGTGTGGATGGAGAGGAAAAGTGGGTGGTATTTTTTGAGCATGTCGCAGAGGGCTGGAGTGATGCGTTGGGGGAGAAAGATGGGGATCCGGGAGCCGATGCGAATGTATTGGATGTGTGGAATCTCGTGCAGTCGTGAGAGGATGGATTCGAGCTTGCGATCTGAGAGGAGGAGGGGGTCACCGCCGGAGAGGAGGACGTCGCGGACCTGGTGGGTGTTTTTGAGGTATTCGATGGCTTGGTCCCATTGGGTCTGGAGTTTTTGATCAGAGACTCCGGAGACGACGCGTGATCGGGTGCAGTAGCGGCAGTAGGAGGCGCATCGGTCGGTGACGAGGAAAAGAACGCGGTCTGGATAGCGGTGGACCAGGCCAGGGACGGGCATGTGGGAGTCTTCGCCGCAGGGGTCTGCCATTTCGGAGGGGTCGGTGTGGGTTTCTTCGATTCGGGGGATCACTTGTCGCCGAATGGGGCATTCTGGGTCGGTGGGGTGGGCGAGATTGAGGAAGTGTGGGGTGATCGCGGTGGCGAGTTTGGTGCCGGTGAGGAGGATGCCGGCGCGTTCTTCTTCTGAGAGGGTGAGGTGTTTTTCGATGTCTTCGAGCTTGGAGACACGATTTTTTAGCTGCCATTTGGCAGAATTCCAGTCTTCGGGGGAGATGTCTTCATGGGCCCAAAAGCCGGGGGCATGGGATTTAAATTGGGTGTCTTTCAAAGTGGTTAAGTTTCAGGGCGGGTTAGGAATGTTTCAAGTGGGAAGTTTGTAGTGCCAGATTGACGGAAAGTTGTATAGGGTCATCGCTTCTATGTTTTCGAAGGTTCAACGGGATACAATGCGTGCAAGTTATGCTCCTATTTTTGAGGCCTTGAAGGTTTCAGATGGGATGCCGGTGTCAGATTTGGCGAAGGCTTTAAAGATGAGTTATATGGGGGTGAAGCAGCATTGCGTGAATTTGACAAAAATGGGCTATTTGGAGGAGTGGAGGGTGCCGAGGGAGAAAAAAGAGGTGGGTAGGCCGGAAAAATTGTATCGATTGACGCAGAGGAGTGATGGTTTGTTTCCAGAATCGGGCGTGGCGTTGACATTGGCGGTGTTGGATGGGGTGAAGCAGGTTTTTGGGGATACGGGACCGGAGAAGCTATTATTTTATCATTTCCAGCGCTTGAAGGATGAATGGTTACCGAAAGTGAAGCCGGGGAAGTCGATGGTGGAGAAGGCGACGAGGTTTGCGGATGTGAGGGATCGGGCGGGGTGGTTTAGCCGGTGTCATTATGATCCTGCGGTGGGATTTCGGATTGAGGAATTCCATTCTCCGTTGGCGAAAATTTATCTGAAGTATCCGAATGCGGTCAGGATGGAAGTGGAGATGATGGAGCAGGTTTTGGGGACGAAAGTGGTGAGGGATGAGGTTTCGGTTGGAAAGGGGGGAAAGCGAGTGGTCTATGAAATTGCCACTTTGGGGGTGAGGGGTGATGATGAGGTTGTGCCGAGAGCGCCGATTATTTTTGAAACTGAGGAAGATGAGGAGGAGCAGGGGGAGTTGTTTTGATTTTGGATTTTTAATTGAGGGGGTCTACCACAGAGGCGTGGGAGATATTGTTTGGTTGATAGAGTGACCCGCAAATACTTAGAGGCGAAAAGAGAGTCAGGAGCTTGGTTAAAGGGGATAGGAGGGAAGGTGGGGGAGGGAGCGTGTTGTTGATGGGGCACGCCCCCGAGGGGTTGGTCTGTTAGTTAAGAGAAGAGTGGATTTGTTGGAGGGTCATGATGGCGTAGGAGCTGACGAGGATGGGGTCATTTTCCATCCAGCGGGCGGACTCGGTGTTGATCCATGACCCGTCTTCACGTTGGTCGCCGACGATGACGGCGGCAAGGTCGGTGCGCCAATCGATGGGGAGGCCTTTTGAGGTTTTGAATTCAGAGATGTTGGCCGCGACCAGGGATTTGGCCATGGCATGGAAGTAGTAGTAGAGCCCTTGGTGTCCGAGGCCGGGGTTTTCTTTGAGGGTGTAATTGTCGTTGAGCCATTTGAGGACGGTTTTGACACGGGGGTCTTTTTCGTCGAGGTCGCAGTAGACGAGGGAGAGAAGGCCGGCATAGGACATGGATCCGTAGCCGCGAAGAGAAACACGGCCGGTTTTCGGGTCAACTTGTTCGCCGGCCTTGGAATCGCCGGGGAAGTAGTTGAATGATCCGTCATTGCCGGTTTTGGGAAGCTTGTTGGTTTCCTGGTTATTTTGGCATTTGGAGATGAATTCGAGAGCGGCGGCGTAGTCGAGTTGGAGAGCGTTTTCTTCTCCGGAGTCGTTTGCCAGAACGCGGGTGTTGTAGAGCGCCTCGAGAGCGAGGTGGGTGTTAGAGAGGTCGGAGTGGGCGTAGGTGCCACCGTAACCGATTCCACCGTCAAATTCGGTATCGTTGGCGCCTTTGACTCCCCAGTCGGTTTGTTGGTTGATGAGGAAGTTGCGGGCTTTGATGATGGCTTTTTTGTGGGTTTGGGGGCCGGCGACCCAGAGAGCCATGATGGAGGAGGCGGTGGAGTAGGTGGCCATTCCTTTGCCGTAGATGCCGCCGTCGGCTTTTTGTTGTTTCAGGAGCCAGTCGAGGCCTT
>JAHDGN010000186.1 GCA_020627645.1 Akkermansiaceae bacterium | reverse complement strand
GTCGTCGAAATCATCCCCTCACCTTCATCTTGACTTTCCTTTACTCCTAAGACACGCCCTCTCCCGTTCGTATAATCAATACCATGCGCTACCAACTCCATCGTCCATCCCCGATGAAGGGCTCCTGACCTCCAGCGAGCCCAGCATCACGAATCCTCCGGCCTTATTTTCTAAAAACCGAAAGTCACAAAGACAAACCAAGACGCAGTAACACCCACCTAGGGCATCCCACTGCGCAATAAATGACGATGACACATCAAGAAGTGCAGGAAGTGCGTTCCTGCCTCACCAACAAACGCACCCTTTTCAATTATGGGAAGGACTGGTACGCTATCCAGCTCATAAAATTATTTGCAGGCTCTTCCTGCTCAATTTCCGAACTCAAAAGATCACCCTTCGCATCACTACTCCAAAAAGAAAGCGTCAAGCGATGGCTCGGTTCACTCGGGAAAAAAGAGATTACCCGAGATGACCTGGCTCTTCTCTGGCCAAACGAAACCGAAACCTACCGACTGACTTTAGACATCTTCGACGGCTGGATTCAAACCAGCCGTCGTGGGAAAAATGCCTACAACCTTGTCCTTCAACTCAACCTCCACGGAGGAGAAGCACAGTTCATGGATCGCCTCATAAACAAGCGCGAAGACGACCCCTTTGAAGCCTCCTACCATCCCATTCACCAAGGCCGCCACCGAACCCTAGCCTGGGCACGCATCGACCTCGACTGGGAATCAGGACAAGCTCTCATCGAAGAAATTCAAAACGACCGCATCCGCTACGTAAAAGAATTCATCGAAGAATCCAAAGACTGCAACGACCAAGAAATGCTCTGGTATGGTTCCAAATTACCCATACAAACCATCGTTGATTATTGGAATGTTCGACTTCGGATTTCCCGAAAAATTTGGGATGAAGCAATGCTCAGCGCAACCATATCATTCCTAGTACATGAACTCGGCATCAGAAAAATTTACTACCATACTCCACTGAGTGCCGAGGCCTACAAATCAGAAGGGGCAGAAGATGCCCCAAGGTCGATCTACACAAAACTCCCTCGCAAGTTTTGTTTCAAACCAACGAACACTCCACCCTCCTTCTTAAGGAAACACCGAAGGTCCCAACAGCAAACACCCTTCCAACTCCTCGTCGTATGAAACCCCAGAGGGAAGTCTCCACTTGGAGGCCTCCCTCTCTCTTTCATGCTACTTCTTCCTAGTCAAAAGTTAGAGATGAAAGGGAATACTAAAGGCCAAACTTCCCAACAACGACATCACCACAAAGAACAACCAGCCCGGCTTCCGAATTCCCACCCAATGAATGAAACAGGCGAAAAAAATCAGCAGCAAAAACGCCTCTCCCATAAAAACCAAAGCCATCCCATTCCCCATCGCCGTCTCGTATACTTCCCGTCTCAAAAACGAAAAATACAAAAACGGCACATTTACCAAGAAAAATCCTACCAGAGCCAACCACAAAAACAGCCGATTCATTGGCTCCAATTTTTTCAATGTCATAAAAAACTCCCTCAATTAGCTAGGATCTCATCGGGGGCTTCCGCCAAAATCCGATGAAGCGGAGACAACTCACTCATCACAGATTTCCACAGAGCAATATCATGCCTCTTCCTCATCAACTCTCCCGATGCTGCCGTGACAAACCAAGCCTGGTTCTCAATCTCCTCTTCCAACTGGTCCTTCGACCAACCCGCATACCCAGCGTAAGCCACCACCTTGACACCCTCCTCCCCCACCATTTTCGATGCCTCCTGAGCCGAAATCCGTGATCGAAAATCCAAACTCTCCCCATTCTTTCGCATCGCCCCAAACATCAAATTTTCCTCCGAAACAGGACCACCCAAATGCACCGGAACATCCTCCAATCCCCGAAACTCCCCTCCCTTCAAAAGCTCCCCCACTTTTTTTCCGGAAGGTCGATTCAACACAATCCCAAACGCCCCATCTTCAGCCGAATGCTCAGCCAAAAAAATCACCGAACGATGAAATAACCCCTCCCGCAGCGATGGATCCGCCAACAACAACTTCCCCCCCAAATCCTCTGGAACCTCACTAAGCATCGAGAAAATCTTCTTCTCCAAATAATCCCCCGTCAAGTCCCCTCATCCAATCTCCAATCTCCAATCTCCAATCTCCAATCTTTGACCTCCGACCTCCGATCCCAACTTCGCACCTCTTCAATCTTGAAAGTTCCATCCTTTGACCCAAACCTATCCCCAGATGAACAAAGACGCTCTCACAAAAGCCGCAAATGAAGCCCGCGGCCTCGCCATCGACGCCGTCCACGCCTGCTCTTCCGGACACCTCGGACTCCCTCTCGGCTGCGCGGAAATCGGCGCCGTCCTCTTCAGCGAATCACTAAACTTCAACCCTGCTGCACCAAAATGGCTCAACCGAGACCGCTTCATCCTCTCCGCCGGTCATGGCTCCATGTTCATCTACACCTGGCTCCATCTCGCCGGATACAAAGTCTCCCTCCAAGACCTCAAAGACTTCCGTAAGCTCCACTCCGTCACTCCCGGACACCCAGAATATGCCGAAACCGATGGCGTCGAAGCAACAACCGGCCCACTCGGCCAAGGCATCGGCAACGCCGTCGGGTACGCCCTCTCTGGAAAACGCGCCGCCGCTCGGTACAACACCACCGACCACACCATCTTCGACAACCACATCATCGCCCTCGCCGGCGACGGATGCCTCCAAGAAGGGGTCGCCCAAGAAGCCATCGCTTTCGCCGGACACAACGCCCTCGACAACCTCATCCTCATCTACGACTCCAATGACGTCACCCTCGACGCCATGGCCGACAAAACCCAAGGATGGGACACCGAGCGATACTTCCAATCACTGAACTGGGACACTCAAACCATCGACGGACACGACCTCGACACCATCCTCTCCGCCGTCCAAAACGCCAAAGATAACAACAACGGCAAACCCAAAATCATCATCGCAAAGACCGAAATCGGACGCGGTATTCCTCAGGTCGCCGGGACCGCCAAAGCCCACGGTGAAAGCGGAGCCAACTTCTCTGACGAAGCACGTCAAGGGCTCGGTCTCCCAACCGAACACTTCTTTGTCTCCGAAGAAACCAAAACTCATTTCACATCTCAAGCCATTGCAAAAAAAGAAGCTTTCGAAAGCTGGCAAGCCACCTACGACGCCTGGTCAACCGAAAACCCAGATCTCGCTGTCGAACTCGAAAACAATGTCGCAAAAGTCGTCCCCACCGACCTCTCCGACCAAATTCCAGCCTTCCCCGAAGACTATGCCAATGCCACCCGAGCTGCCGGCGGTGACGTCATCAACCACATCGCAAAAGCCGTTCCCTCCATGATCACCGGATCCGCCGACCTTTTCGGATCCACCAAAAATTACCTCAAAGACGAAGGCGACTTCTCTGCCGAAACCCCATCCGGCCGCAACATCTGGTTCGGAATTCGCGAACACGCCATGGGCGCCATCTGCAATGGCGTCGCTTACGATGGACTCTTCCGAATCTCCGGAGCCACCTTCTGCGTCTTTGCCGACTACCTCCGCCCTTCCATCCGCCTCGCCGGACTCGCCCATCTCCCCGTCACTTTCATCTTCACCCACGACTCCGTCGGTGTTGGCGAAGACGGCCCCACCCACCAACCTGTCGAAACCGTCTCCGGTCTCCGCGTCATCCCAAATCTCGACGTCATCCGCCCCGCTGACCAAGAAGAAGTTGCCGGAGCCTGGATCTCAGCCATGGAACGAACCGATGGACCAAGCGCCCTCATCTTCAGCCGCCAAAAAGTCGTCTCTCTCAACAACTATGCCCCTCTAGCCATCCGCCGCGATGGAGTCGCCAAAGGAGCCTACATCCTCAAAAAAGAAGAAGGTGACCTCGAATGCATCATCCTCGCTACCGGATCCGAAGTCGGACACGCCCTTGAAGCCGCCAAACAAATTGGAGCCGGTGCCCGCGTCGTCTCCGCTCCGTGCCTCGAACGCTTTGACCGCCAGTCCGACGCCTACCGCCAAGAAATCCTCCCCGCCTCTTGCTCAAAACGAGTCGCCATCGAAGCCGGCGTCACCGGACTTTGGTACAAGTATGTCGGCCTCGAAGGCAAAGTCGTCGGAATTGATCGCTTTGGCATGTCAGCACCCGGCGACGTCGTCATGACGGAACTCGGAATCACCCCAGATTCCATTGTCAACGCTCTCGCATAAAAATTAGGAATAAAATCATCCTTTGAAGCCTCTCCCCCGAAAGGGAGAGGTTTTTTCTTTTCCTTCACACCCCAACAAAGACTGAGTAAAAGAACCAAATCCTATGAAAAAGATCATTCTCATCGCATCACTTACCCTGTCAGCAAACGCATCTGACCCCAAAACCCTCCTCATTAGCCCCACCAAACTCAAAGACGCTTGGACCGAATACGCCAACACCAGAACCAAGCAAGGCACCCCCATAAAAGTCATCACTATCGACCAAATCTCCAAAGCCTACAAAGAAGGAGACATTCAAAACAAAATCCGCCTTGCCGCACGCCACCACATCGACAAAAAAGGATTCCAAACCATTATTTTAGGTGGCGACAGCAGCCCCGATGGAGGCCTCATCCCAGATCGCGACACCTTCCACAAAAACATGTGGGGCAATGACACCGACATTCCTACCGACATCTACTACATCAGCCCGACCTCCTGGGATCACGACAAAGACGGAATCTACGGCGAATTCAAAGACGATCGTCCCGCTATCACCTACCCAGATGGGAAAGTCAGCATCGGCCGTATCCCCATCCGCACCGCCGACGACATCAAAGCCTACCAAGAAAAAGTCACCGCCTATCTCAAACAAAAACCCACCAAGCAACTCGCCATGACCTGCGCCGTCCGCGGCGCCTACGCTAAAGTCAAAAAATCCGGTAACGAAATCATCCCAGCCTCCTGGCCGGATGGAAAAGTCTCCTTCTTCTTCAATGACGAAACCGCTTGGGACGAAGAAAATAAACCCGGCTCCTACCACCTCACCCCCGACAACCTCACCGCCAAATTCTCCGACGGCAAAATCACCAAATGGCACATCCACGGCCACGGACTCATCGACCAATGGCAACTCGAAAACCATAGCAAATTTGACCTCAAAAGCGTCTCCAAACTCAAAAACAAACAACCCCTCTTCATCACCACCGTCTCCTGCTTCACCGGCCACTTCGATGCCACCAAAGATCCTTGCATCACTGAAGCGATGCTCCGCCAACCCAATGGTGGCGCTCTCGTCATCGTTGCTCCCGCTCGTGAGGGGAAACCTCACTTCCACAACCCACGAGTCGAATTCAAACAAATGGTCCAAGAAGGAAAACCAGACGGCACCACCCAAACCATGGCCTCCTTCTGGGCTGCTGCCCTCGCCAAAGAACCCGCCCTCGCTGGACACGCTCTCGCCATCTCCAAATCCAACCTCGCCGACGACGCCAAAAAATCTGCGACCTACCACCAAGGCATCTGCGAACTCAACCTCCTCGGCGACCCATCACTTCCAGTGAACTAATCCCTCAGCTTAAAACTTGCAACCTCCCAAATCCACCCCACCTTACCGGGTGAATTTTCCCAGCACCCGGAAAACAGCCCTCGACCAACTCACCGACTTCATTCCTCATTCAGGAAAATACTCTCGCGACCGAAACCACGTTCTCCCCGATCACTCAAACGTCTCCCGCCTTTCCCCAGCCATACGGCATCGACTCCTTACCGAATGGGAAGTCGCCCAAGCCCCTCTCGAAAAATACGCCCACTCCACTATCGAAAAATTTACCCAAGAAGTCTACTGGCGCACCTACTGGAAAGCCTGGCTCTCCCTCCGCCCACAAATCTGGACAGAATTCACTCAATCAATTCCTCAGCCAACCGCTAAATCAATAGCGATACAAGAGGGCAGCGGCCCCATCGCCGTCATGAACCACTTCGCCCAGGAACTCACCTCCACTGGATATCTCCACAACCACGCTCGCATGTGGTTTGCCGCCTACTGGATCCATATCGAACAACTTCCTTGGCAACTCGGAGCCAAATTCTTTCAAGATCACCTCCTCGACTTTGACCCCGCCTCTAACACCCTCTCTTGGCGATGGGTCGCAGGCCTCCAAACCCCTGGCAAAACCTACCTCCCTCGACGCTCCAACATCGAAAAATACCTCCACCCTAATCTCCTTGATACCACCGGACTCCACCTCCTCGAAACCCCATCCGCCCACCTCCCAGAAAACATCGCCAAACCCGAAATCACCCGTCCTTCACTCCCAGAAAACCCTGACCCCAAAACCCACACCGTCCTATGGATTCACGAAGAAGATCTCACCCCCGAAACCTCTCCCCTTGCTCACCTCAAACCTTCCAAAATCATCATTAGCCCTGGTAATCCCGGCACCTCACCTCTCCAACAAAAATACCTACAAACCGCCCTCCACGATACCGCCCAACGCTGTGATCAACACTACCAAATCCAACCCGAAATCATCCCTGACCTTATCTCCTGGAGCCAACAAAACAACATCACCGCCCTCACTGCCCTCCGACCCGAAATCGGCCCCCTTCACGACCTTCTTCCAACTCTAGAATCTTCCGGTCTAAAACTCCACCTTCACACCCGCCCCGAAGATCGTCACCTCCGACCCCTCGCCAAATCTGGCTTCTTCAACTTCTGGACTTCAACCCCAACTCCAAACCAATCAATTTCCCCCCACTCCCCAACTTCTATA
>JAHDGN010000185.1 GCA_020627645.1 Akkermansiaceae bacterium | reverse complement strand
GGCAGACTCATCCGGCTCACCACCCGTCTTGGTCGAACCAATCTCCAACCCCCCATGAATCTTCGAACGCGCCATATCAATAATTACCTGAAACTCATCGATACACCACCGGCACGAACTTCCCCGGAATCAAATTCACCCGCTCAACAACCCGGTCACCCGAGTGCTGATAAACCTTCGACAACCGCTCCAACTGCTCATCCACACCATAATAGGACATCGTTGCCAACACCCCATCTAAGGTCTTCATCTCCAACAAAATATCATCCTTCACCACCACCCAGGCAGGACGCTCCAAGCCCTCCAAAGCCTCACCTGATCGCAAAACAACCTTCAACGCCGCCTGCAATCCCTCATGCCCCATCTCCTTTCCCTCTTCCAACTCATGCCCCTCCACCTCACGAGCCAAAATCACCGGAAGCTGATTCCCATACTCCCACAACTCGTCAGAATCACACCGAAACAACATCCCCGCCCGATCCACCAACATCCCTCGAAAGCGATCCCGCTCCCTAATTCCGAGCGAACGACAAGCCACCCAAGCCACCGGCAACCTCTCCTCAATCTCCACCTTCAAAACCCCTGGCAATCTCCGACTCACCTTCGCCGAAACCACCTCCGGCAACCTCTCCAAATCAACCGCCAACTGCTCCGTATCCACCGAAAAAATCGTCGAACCAGAATCCAACCCCGTCCGATCCACCATCCGAGCATGCGTCACCAAAATAGGATCCTCCCCCTCAGCCGTCTTCAACTGCACCTCCTGAATCAAAAATTCATCATTCTCCACAAACAACTTCTGCCACCCCGTCGCCACCAAAAAACCCAATCCTACCATCAACAAAACCATCACCCCCAACCTCAACCCCTTCCCACTCCACCGCATCACATCATAAAACATGATCCGAGGAGAACTCACCTTCAGCTGCAACATCCGCTCTCGCGACTGTTGCGTCCGTCTCCGGGTTGTTCTTCGGGCAAAAATGGGCATCTCTACTAGGGCCGAGCGGCCAATGACAGTTCAGCAATCCTCACGCAAAGATCACCAAAACCATACCCGGCCTGCGCCGCCCCCATCGGCAACAAACTCGTCTCCGTCATCCCTGGAATAGTATTGGCTTCTAAAACGTAAGGTTTACCTAACGAATTTAACAACACATCGACCCGAGAGTAAACCTCAATTCCTAGGGCATCATAAGCTTTTTTCGCCGCCTCCTGCACCACCCTCGTCTCCTCCTCCGTCAAATCCGCCGGACAGGTATACTGACTCCCCACCTCTTTCCCACTCAACCAAGGGTATTTGGTCTCCATATCATACCAATCCCCATCGGGAGGAGCAATCTCCACCACCGGAAACACCTCCCCATCCAAAACCCCCACCGTCAACTCCCGTCCATCCACAAACTCCTCCACCAACAAATCATCCCCGAACTGCGCCGCATGCTCCATCGCCTCCATCGCCTCCGACTCATCCTTCACCACCCGAATCCCCACACTCGACCCCTCCCTCGGCGGCTTCGCCACAAACGGCACTCCCATTTTTGGCAACCTCGCCCCCTCCCGACAATCAACCACCTCCGACCCAGGTGTCGGCACCCCATGCTCCAAAAACCGCTCTTTGCTCAAATTCTTATCAAACGATACCTCACTACTCGCCACCCCAGCCCCTGTATACCTCACCCCCTTCTCCTCCAAATACCGCTGCACCCCTCCATCCTCCCCAAACGTCCCATGAATCACATTAAACACCAAACCCGTCCCCTCCGGAATTTCAGGCTCACAATCAGTCGCCTCAACCCCCACCGCCCGATACCCCCGATCCACCAAAGCCTTCAAAACCGCCTTCCCCGATGCCAACGAAACCTCCCGCTCCTCCCCTGGACCACCCATCAACACCACAATCAACAAATCCTTCTCAAGTTTCGACATGCCCAAAACATCACCACCCAGCCCCCCACATGCAATTCACAAATTCCACGTTGCACATTCCCTGATCCCAACTTTATTCCATCACACCTGCAGTCCACAAAATGAAACTCAACCACCCCGAACTCGTCAAATCTCTCCAACTGGCCTACTCCGCCGAAAAAGCCGCCTCCTTCGCCTACATCGGCCACCGAGGGTCACTCAAAGACCCTACCGAAAAAGAAGCCATCAAACAAATCGAAGACGACGAATGGGACCACCGCCACCACGTCCGCCAAATCATGGACGAATACCAAATCCCCGTCTCCCGCTGGCTCGAAATCAAATTCCACCTCATCGGAAAAACCATCGGCTACAGCTGCTACCTCATCGGCCGATTCATGCCCTACTTCTTCGCCGGCAAACTCGAAAGCGGCAACGTCTGCGAATACTTCGTCATGATCAAACGATTCCACTCGCTAGGAATCACCAAACACGACGAAATCCTCTACGACATGGGCGTCCGCGAAAAAGAACACGAAATCTACTTCCTCAACCTCATCAAAGACGCGAAATGGCTTCCCCTCTTCGAACGCATCTTCGCCTGGGGAAAAAACAAATCCTCCAACGACGTCGACCTCGAAAACATCCTCCCCGCCGACAAAGCCACCCAATACTGCCAACACTTCAAAAAAATCAAAAATCAAAAATAGCCCACCTTCCATCAATAACGATGCCCCCAGTCAACCCACCAAAAACCTCCGGAGCCAAAAACAATCAAAAATCCTCAGTCATCAATCTTAAATCTCAAATCCCAGATCCCAGATCCCAAGCCATGACCTACCACCTCGAACTCCTCCACCCCACCCAATTCCTCCCCACCCCTCCTCACCCCCAACTTTCAATCTACCAAATCTCCCCACCCGATCCCCAACTCAGCCTCGAACTCTACCAAAAAGTCGGCGGCGCCTGGAAATGGACCGATCGCCTCCCCTGGTCCCCACAACAATGGCACCAACACACCCACTCCCCAAACACCATCACCACCATCGCTAAAATCGAAAACCAAACCGTCGGATACTTCGAACTCCAAAACCAACCCGATCACAACGTCGAAATCCTCTACTTTGGACTTCTCCCCGAATTCATCGGTAAAAAACTCGGAGGCCCACTCCTCTCAGCCGCCATCTCACAAGCCTGGCAAATCCCTCAAACCAAACGCATCTGGGTCCACACCTGCACCGACGACCACCAACATGCCCTCGCCAACTACCAAGCACGTGGATTCAAAATTTTCAAAACCGAACCCGCCCCGCCACCTTGACGCATTCTGACACCCACGGTATCTTTAAAGATCGGTCTCACACAGACCATTCACACCGACCTAAATGCAATGAAAACACTCGTATCCATCCTCTCCCTCGGAGTCATCCTCTCTTCATCCGCTCACGCCGACGAATTCGAAGAGAAAGCCAGGAAAGTTCAAAAACTCTATCGCCAAGGAGTCACCGCCATGACCACCGGCAAAGGCGCCGAAGCGCGTAAAGCCTTTAAAGCCGTCCTCAAACTCCAACCCAAACACGGACACGCCCGATACCAACTCACTCGCATCGACACCGAAGTCGCCCGATTCAAACTCCGCCAACGCCGCGCCCTCTTCGACAAAATTACCCTCAAAGAAATCATCCTCAACGACGCCTCTCTCGAAGAAGCCATCACCGTCCTCAACCAGCAAATCGAACTCACCCAAAAACCCGACCCCAAAGACAAAAAAACCACCAAACCAAAAGCCCCCTTCACTCCCAACTTCATCATTAGCGACCCCAAAAAATCCCTCGCCAACAGCTCCATCACCATCAACCTCCAAAACATCCCCCTCTCCGCTGCCCTCGACCAAATCGCCCGCTCCATCGGAGCCCGCACGAAAATCGAACCCTACGGGACCTTCATCCTCCCCCGAACAACCACCAAAGTCACCGCTCCCAAACAACCATCACCACCCTCAAAAGAATCAAACCCCTTCAGTGGTTAGAAAAAACTCTTCCATTTTTTTCGAGCCTCCATCGCTCCGCCCCACTATCAATGGGGCGTGAAAAAATGGACCCACGAACACACCATCATCGCTCCATCCCTCCTCGCCGCCGACTTTGGACGCGTCCGCGATGAAACCACCCGTGCCATCAACTCTGGCGCCGACTGGCTTCACCTCGACGTCATGGACGGGCACTTCGTCGACAACATCTCATTCGGCCCCGCCATCATCCAAGCAGTCCATGAAACAAACGACATCTTCCTCGACGTCCACCTCATGATCACCCGGCCCGATCACTACCTCCCCCGCTTCATCGAGGCCGGCTCCGACCTCATCACCGTCCATATCGAACCAGAAGCCAACCACAACATCCCCCAAACCCTCGCCGCCATCCGACAAGCCGGTTGCCTCGCCGGCCTCGCCCTCAACCCCGCCACCCCATTCGAAGACGCACTCCCCTACCTCAACCAAATCGACCTCCTCCTCATCATGACCGTCGTCCCAGGCTTCGGAGGCCAATCTTTCATGCCCCAAGTCCTCCCCAAAATTGAAGCCGCAGTCTCCCACCGACAAACAAACAACCTCTCCTACTTCATCCAAGTCGACGGAGGAATCGACCCCACAACCGCCCCCCTTGCCGCCAACGCCGGAGCCAACGTCTTCGTCGCCGGCTCCTCAACCTTCAAAGCCCCAGACATGACCACCGCCATCTCACAAATCCGCTCCTCAAAACCAGAACCAAATCACCTCTCCTAAAAAGCCCCCCTATGCCCGGATATTTCATGAAGTATTCCGCTGCGCATCATAAAATTCCATCGGCTACTCTACCTCAGTCTTTTTTGGATGAGTATTAGCCTTCTCTCCACTCTCACCCAACGGATGCCAAGCTTCGATTTTCTTCTTCAACCGATTCACCATCCCGGGATACGAAGACGCTAAATCATTCTTCTCATGAGGATCATCCCCCAAATGATACAACCGAAACTCGGCAGTATCCCAACGGTGCACCCGGCGATAGTTCGTTGTGTCCTGACCGAAATGTCGAAGCAACAACTTCCATTCCCCCTCAATACACCAACGATACTGGAGCGTATCCTCAGGACTTCCCACCGTCATGTTATGGATCGAGTGAGTCTCCCCAAAAACAACCTTACGTTTTTCACGCGCTGTCCGATCTAACAAATTAACCCCCGGAAGATCCGCAGGAGCTTTGACCCCCGCCACCGCAGCAATCGTCGGAAAAACATCAATCGCATGCGCAAAATCTGCCACTCGCCCCGGCTCCACCTTCCCCGGCCAAGAAATCAAAATTGGTGTCCGAATCCCATTCTCATAAGGCGATCCCTTCGAGCGCAGAGCAAAATGACTCCAAACTTTCTGATTCGAATCATCCCCATTCGTGCTAGCTGCCGCCCAACCATTGTCACAAATATAAACAACCACCGTATTCTCAGTGATCCCCTTCTGATCCAAATAACCAAGCAATTCTCCACAAGTTTCATCAAACCACTCACACATCGCATAATATCGAGCCACATCAGCCGCCCGACCCGGCTGCGTATACTTCCTCAGCAAACGCTTCGGTGGATTGTGAGGAGTATGTGGTAAAAACGGGGCATACCACAAAAGAAACGGCTTCTCCTTCTCGATTGCCAAATCAATAAAATCCGTCACAGGCTTCATCCCTTTTCTCCCAATCGTCAACCCAGCATCACCGTGCCGCCCCCCACGCTTCGGATCACCATGAGTCATCCCATGCGTAAACCCCCCTTCCTTAAAATGCCCCTCCCACCACTTACCAGACTGATGAGCCAGATACCCCTTCCCAGTCAATGACTTCACAAAATTGGGTAACTGATGAAATTTCTGACGGACCGGCACGTCCAACTCAGCACGCTTATTTCCCCCATCAACATCATTCCCAGTCACCCCGTGCTGGAAGGAATATAAACCCGTCGCCATCGAAGCCAACGAGGGACGACAAAGCGGCGATGCCAAATAACCACGCTCAAACACCAAACTCCGCTCAGCCAACCGATCCAACTCTGGAGTCTGAATCTCCGAATGCCCCATGAACCCATAGTCAGTCCAAGCCTGATCATCACTCAAAATGAAGACCACATTAGGTGGCTGATCCGCAACCGATCCCCGAACCAAAAAAACAGTCAACAATGCAAACAAGGACACGTTCGAGAACTTGAAACCGTGAAAAACTTTCATGGATTGAGCTTAAAGAAACACCCCTCAACACCGGAAGTCCAAATCCAACCAATCATCCCATTTTCCCTAATCCCCCCAAAAACCCCAACCTATTCAAACACCTCCAAGGTCCACGCATCCCGCCAAGGAATCGACATCTCTTTCCCCTTTAAAGCGATCGGCAACCAAATATAACCACTCTCATAAGGATGATCGGGCCGGTTAATATCGAACATCGCAATATACGCCCCCTTCTTCCCCTCGACCTCCAAAATAAAATGAGCCTGCCCCCCAAACGTCAGGTCTGCCCCGAGACCATTGTGCGGATTCCGACCCTCAACCGGATTTCCATGAGCCACCCAAGGGCCACTTACCGACTGAGCCGAAAAACTCCTCGCCGCATTGGGAGCCCAACCAGTCGAACCCGAAGCAAGCATCAGATACTCCCCCCCAACCTTCACCACCGCCGGAGCTTCCGTGTGCTGAGTGACCCCTTCACAAACTCGATACTCCCCCTCGGGCAACAAATAATCATCCCGCATCTTCCCAACCACAAAAGCCTTATCAGGCTTACGAACCGTAAAATGATACAGCGAACCATCATCATCTTGAAACATCGGGGGGG
>JAHDGN010000184.1 GCA_020627645.1 Akkermansiaceae bacterium | reverse complement strand
ATGAATCATCCCTGTTCTGCCGACAAAGGCCTCAATTCAGACAAAAAATTAATTTTTAAAGCAATCCCCCCTAAGATCATCAAAGAACTCACTTCAAAAATACCTCAATTCTCTTGCGAGAGATGAGTCGCCATCTCCGTAAACATCCCTTATATTCACGACGAATGGCCCTTCTCCTTCGGTTACTCCTTCCTATAGCTGTCCTCGGCGGCGGCTGGTTTGGGTACCAGAAACTCTCAACGCCGATCACCCCCCCACCACCACCGCCAAGGGAAGCCCGGCTCATCGAAGTCACCACTCAACTTCTCCAACGCTCTGACTATCAAGTCACTCTTCGCTCTGAAGGCCTTGTCCAGCCACACAACCAAACCTCGCTCACACCAAGAGTAAGTGGACGGATCATCAACATTTCTCCCAAATTCGAAAGCGGGTCTTTTTTTCAAAAAAATGACACTCTTCTCGAACTCGACCAAACCGATTTTCTTGCCGCTCTCACAACGGCAGAAGCCCGACTTGCTCGTGCTGAAGCCTCTCTAGCCCAAGAAGAAGCTCGGGCGAAGCAGGCCCTATTAGACTGGAAAGACCTCGGCTACACCACTCCCCCCACCGACCTAGTTCTGCGCAAACCTCAGCTCAAGGAAGCGAAAGCCAACGTCAAAGCAGCCCAGGCAAATGTTTCCGATGCACACCGACAACTTGAACGAACCAAAGTCATCGCACCCTACGCCGGCCGAGTCAAAAGTCGACTTGTCGGACTCGGGCAATCCGTCTCGCCTGGCACCAAACTGGGCGAGATCTTCTCCACCGATTTCGCCGAAATCCGACTCTCACTTTCCGCCAAAGAACTGTCCTATGTCAAACTACCCAATAACCCCGATGACCCCCCAATCCCAATCACGATCACCGATGCTCTCACGGAAAACTCAAACCTCACCTGGGACGGGACGATCGTCCGAACCGAAGGACTCTTAGACTCAAAATCACGAAAGCTCTTCATCATCGCCAGAGTCGACGACCCTTTTGGGTTAAAGTTAAAATCTCCCAACAAACCAAAATCGCCACTCCGTATCGGACAACCAGTCCGCGCCTCTCTTCAAGGGGAAGTCATTCCCAACGTCTACATCATCCCCCGAAACTCTCTTCGAACCCCAACCCAAATCTACATCGTCAACCCCGACGATTCACGACTCAGGAGGCGATGGATCGAATCGTTTTGGGGTGATCCCGAAAACATCCTTGTCCGGACAAAACTCCCCGACGGATGGCATCTAGTAACCAGCCGCCCACCAGCAGTCCCCAACGGTGCGAAAGTCAAAATCCTGCCACCTCAGGAAAATCCTGTCGCGAAATCCTCTCCTTAATCTTCCCAAAGAACAACTGATACCGGTTCTCTAGGGCAGCTCCAATAACCCGCTTCTGCAAAGAAAATGAGCTCAAATTTTCTTAGATGAACAAAAGCTTTTTGAATGAATTCATAAGGTTTGTGACTGACGAAGAAATGAGGAAATTGGGGCCATTTTCGCAGAATGAGGTGACCGGAGGTGCCCTCTAGTTCTTTCCTCCAGGGGCTTCAAACAACTCCTGAACCCGGTCCAAATATTCATTAAATGGATCCCCTCCATTCACCCCAGAATCCTGAGCCTCCTTTTGCACCCTCATGAACTCATCAAACTGACCACTTTCTTCCCTCACCGTCGCCAAATGATACCAATCCAACAAATCCTCCATCTTCTCAAACCTCGAATTCTCAGCCTGTCGCACCTCCTCCAAATCCAACAACGAAGCCGCAACTCCATCAAGATCTCTCTGAACAACATCCCCCATCACCTTCACATACCCTGCAATCACCGGCCGATAGGTCGGAAAACTTCGATAACTCAAATGCGCCAATTGATCCAAAGCTGGCCTCACTGCCTCTAACCTTGCTTCCTGTGTCTCCAAACTAGCCACCTCAGACCACAAATTAATGCCCACCGTTCGCAGTTTGCCAGATGGCAATTGCAAATGAAACTTCAAGACCTTAGCCAATCGTTTCTCGGTCTCAGGAATCGTCATCACCTGAGACACCTTCTTCTCGGACATAGCTGCAACCTGCAACATCCACCACCTCTTCAAACTATCTCTACCCAAGTTCACTCCCGGAAAATGCTTCCGCAACAAACTCATCTGCTCCCCCTCAAAAACCGCCGCCTCCTTGACCATTTCTTTCAAACCTGAATTCCCCTCAACCTGAGACAACAACGCCATCACCAATGCCCCAGAAGAGGCCCGAAACAACTCTCTCTGCAAAACGTCCAATTCACCCACCTTGCGCTTTTCCAACAAAGCCTCGACATCCATCCACCCCCCACTCTCCATCAGCGAAGCATAGACTCGCCGATCTCCTCTGCCATTTTTCCACTTCAAAGCCTCACCCACACCATCCAGAAGCCAAGGATAAATCTCGACCTGCTCGGCAACCTCTTCCTCCGGCAACTCCGAAAGAGCCCGCTCCACCAACAACATCTCCAATAACGCCCGCCGCAAGTCGTCACGATTCACGCCACCACCCCAACCAGGCCTGATGTCCGCGCGCCAAGAATACTGACCAGCAACACCCTCCAAATTCACCAATTCACGCCTCAAACCCCATCCCTTTCCACGAACCTCATCATGAATCGCAACCACCACCTTCACCGGCGTCCCCCCCAACTCTCCCAACAACCTCTCAGTCTCTCGAATCAAATTCTCTGACTCCTTCACCAACGCCACCCTCATACCAGAATTCCCTCCTCGAAAAGTCACTCGTTCACCCGATGTTGACGCAGAATTCTCCTGCCCAAAACCCGCCAACAAGGCGACTAAAAACAAACAAACCACCCTCACAAACATCTCCCACTGCATACCCTGAGCCAAAAATCTACTCAAGCTCCGAATTCACCACTTCCATTTTCCGAAAACTCGCCTACACGAAGTAAAAACATCTTCGCATGAACAAACTCGACGAAATCATCGCTTACAAAAAGCAGGAAATCGAACCCCTCATCCCCCTCACCAAAAAACTTCGCGCCTCCGCCCTCATGCGCAACGACTTTGGCGGCTTTCGCACCGCCCTCGATCAAGACCCCAACCGCCTAGGTCTCATCGCTGAAGTCAAAAAAGCATCCCCCTCCGCCGGCATCATCGACCCTAATTTTGACCCCGTCCGCCAAGCAAAACGCTACATCGACGGAGGAGCCTCCTGCATGTCGATCCTAACCGACGAAAAATACTTTCAAGGGCACCTCTCCTACCTAGTTGAAATCTCCAAAATTTCTCCCATCCCTCTCCTGAGAAAAGATTTCACCGTTCACGAATGCCAAATTTACGAAGCCTCTGTCTCCGGAGCCGATGCCATCCTCCTGATCGTCGCAGCTCTCGAAGATGACCAACTTCGACACCTCTACGAAGTCGCTCGCGAAATCCAACTCGATGTCCTCGTCGAAGTTCATGACCTTCCTGAAATGGAACGCGCACTCGACCTAGATGCCGACCTCATCGGTATCAATAATCGCAATCTAAAAACTTTCACCACCGACCTTGCCACCACCGAACAACTCGCCGAAGAAGTTCCAGAACATATCACCCTCGTATCCGAATCCGGCCTAAAAACCACCGAAGATGCCCAACGAGTCCTTGATGCTGGAGCCTCTGCGATCCTTGTCGGGGAATCTCTCATGCGCCACGAAGACCCCACGCGCGCAGCAGAAGAATTCCTCTCACTCCGCAGCACCACCCATCATAAACAAGATCCACCACCCTCTCTGCCCTAAATCCTAGCAAGCATTCATGAGAAAGCTCTCAGAAGAAGAGCACTTACCCCCAAATCAACAACCCGATCCCATGCAACAACAAGCCCACCAACCCCCCAATCAAAGTTCCGTTAACCCGAATGAACTGCAAATCTGAACCAACCTGGTTTTCGATTCTAGCAATCAATTCATCCGCCTCCCATGTCTGCACCGTCCGGTGAATTAACTTCTCCACATTCTCCCCATACCTCCCCGAAAACCGAGCCGCTAGTTCACCCGCCTTTTCCTCATACCGCTTGAGCCTCTCACGATCATCGAGAAGCCTCTCCGCCGCTAACGACACCTCCTCGCTCCATTTCGAAACCGCCTCACTCTTTTCCAACTCGGAAGCCCCATCCGCCAACATGGTAATGCCCGTTTCCACAACTTCAGTCAGCGTTTCCGCCGCCTCAGGATCTTCCACAATCCTCTCTTTCAAAGACTCCCACTGCCCCCCATCACTTGAGCGTAAATCCTCCACCGTTTCCCGGAGAGCTTCCTCAATCTTATCATACACCTTGTGGTTCTGATTTTCACTTGCCGCTAACAATTCTGCGGAAAACTTCTCCACCGCTTTCCCCGAAACAGCAGATGCCGCTGCCCGCCCCAAAAAATCCATCACCTTCAACCTCTTTTTCTTCTGCGAACGACTCGCCTCCTCCATGACCCACTCTCGGTTAGCTGCCGCACTCGTCGCAAATTTCCGGAGAATTGGGGCAATCAAATCCCTTCGCCCCGGACTCTTCAAAAACCCCTCCAACATCACAGCCAAAACACGCCCCATAGGAACTGTCGATACGCCCTTCCTAACCGCTGCCGCCCCCAACTTTGCCAATGTTTCTCGATCTTTAGGCTGCAACAAACCTGGCACCTTCCCCAAAAACCATCGTAACATATCCCCCGCTCTTTCGCGCTCAGAGAGCCGTCCCACCAATCTAGAAACCGGGCGCCACGTCGACCACTGCCGACTTACCTCCTCAGGCATCAAAAAACTTTTTCTAACAAAGGAGGCAACTGCCGCCCCGATCCTCTCTTTCTCTTTCTTAACAATGGCTGTATGAGGAATCGGCAAACCTAAGGGATGCCGAAATAATGCTGTGACCGCAAACCAATCAGCCAGCGCACCCACCATCGCAGCTTCAGAAAAAGCCTTCACCCACAACCAAAACGAAGCTGTATCCTCGTAAGTCCTCGAAATCACGTAGGTACAAGCCATCAGGATCAACAATCCAGTTGCCAATCGACGCATTCTTACCAGTGAAGGATCAGGTGTCATAAATAGCCAAAACAACAGCTCTCAATCGCTGCCACGCCCAACAATAAACAGATAATAGGCCAACTCTCAAAAAATTAATCTTCCACATTTCCAAATATTTATTCCCCAGACAGCATCAAAAACTCGAAAACATCCTCCCTTCCGATTCGTATCGCTTAACGAAAGCCATCGTGTAGACCGCTCATATTATGTTAAAATCACTTCTTCTGACCGTCACCCTGGTCGCCACTGCCGCTGCAGACCTATCCAAGCTTAAAGACGTCAGAAAGTCCTACATCCAGACAATCGAGGTCCATGGCGAAAATCCAACCGTCATCTATGTTCCCATCATTCACGACGGCCCACTCAACCACGCCTCTTCAACAGACCTCTCAGATTGTAAAAACATTTTAGCCGAATGTCACCAAATCGCCAATTTTCTATACCAAGATCACAATGTCCAAAATATCGTCCTTGAAGGGTGTGGAAAACAGGTCGCGGACTATTACAAAAATCCAAAACGCAAAGGCAAAAAAATCTCCTTTAAACACACCAAAATGATCACCTTTAAAACATGGGGTGACATTCTAAACGACAATGTTTGGAATTTGGCCCCTACCACCAGCGGAAAACCCAAATATGGAAAAATGTCCGTTCTTGGGAGCACCTACTCAAAACGAATTTACAACGCTCTCGACCAATCAAAGAAAAACGGATGGTTCTCATCGAAAGAAAAGTTCGATGAGAACCAAGAAGCCTTTCAAAAAGCCATCAACGACGCCATCGCTGGCTACAATGAAAAGCGAGCTCAAATCCTAAAAGACGATCCCGATCTCAAAAAGGACTACGATATCACTGTTGGATATCGAAACCGCGAGTTCATCAAAAATCTGACCGCTCTCGAGGGACCCGGCATTATCATGTGTGGATGCGGCCACCTCCACGACATGAAGGCTCAACTCGAAGCACAAAAAATTTCCTACGCTGTTGTGGTGCCAAAAACCCTCTCCTGGCCCATCGAAAAGAAGACCGACAAACAAATCTTCCAAGATATGCTCAATCTCGGCTGCCAACTCAAAAAAGTCGGCCTACGCTTGGGAGACGGGGTCCCGATCGAAGTAAAAATCCCCATCGACTGATGGCCAAAAGTCTGTTAGCTTAAAACTCGTTGGAAAGTGAGTCTTTTCCTGTCATCTGGCTTTTGTAGCTAGGCTTGACGTCTAGGAGTGAAATCCCCTATCAGACAGCTGAAATACAAATTGCCACCCAAACCAACTGATTCAGTCCCAAACCCACCCATGTCCAAAGTCATCTCCTTTCTTTTCCTTCTGATTGCTGTGGCCTCAGCAGATCTGAAAAAAAGCATCAATCAGGATTTCATCCAAACAGTCGAAGTCTTTGGCGAAAACGACCCCAAGATCATCTGCGTCCCTTTCTTGCGTCACGGCGTATTGAGCCATGATTCGGCTTTGAAAGAAAATGCGGCAAAAAAGGTCCTCTCTGAATGCCACCAAATTGCCAACCTCCTCTACCAAAAACATCGGGTCAGGAACATCATGTTGGACGGCTGTGGTATGCAAATCGCAGATCGATATAATTCCCTAGATTTGTTAAAAAGTAAGATCAAGTTCACTCATTCCGACCTAAGCGTCTTTACCTTTTGGGCTGATATTCTGAACGATTATGAATGGAATATGATCC